>URBA01000013.1 GCA_900545905.1 uncultured Collinsella sp. | reverse complement strand
CTTCCGGGGTGATCGGCTTATGTGCGGGGGACCGGCCCCCTACGCCTCCTCGGCCATGAGGCCGACCGCCCACACCCAGCAGGCGAGCTCGCGCGCCGTGGCCACGTTCGCCTTGTTGTTGTGGACCCCGCGCGCGAGCAGCGCCTCCCGCCTCTCGACCAGCCTCCGCACGCCCTTGGCGGCATGCCTGCGGGCGACCCGGTCTGGGGCCTGGCCCTTGGCGAGGTCCTTCGGCCGCCCCGAGCACGTCAGGTAGTGCCACGCGGCCTCGACCAGCGCCTTCCTCAGGTGTTTGTTGCCCGCCTTGGTGATCGCGCCCCTGCGGTCGCTCTCCCCGCTGGAGTGCTCGGAGGGCGTCAGGCCGACCCATGCGGCGAACGACCGGGCGTTCCTGAACCTCGAGAACTCGCCGGCCTCGAACACGAGGTCGGCGGCCGTCGCGGTGTCGACGCCCTTGAGGCAGCGCAGGGAGTCGACCCTCCTCCTCCACCTGGGCTTGCGGGCCTCGGCCTCGACGAGCCCCTCGAGCCTCGCCTTCTCCTCCGCCGCCCGCCTGACCGCGTCGACGTAGTAGGCGAGCACGTCGTTGTCGGCCCCCTCCGCGAACCTAATCGACTCGATCCAGGACCAGTGCGCCCGGGTCCAGTTGCCCTTCCTGCGGCCGGTGGGCGTCCTCTCGTCGAAGGCGAGCCCGTGTCTGAGCAGGAACTTGGAGAGCCGCTGCTTCGCGCGCGAGAGGTCGTCCCTCGCGTCCTCGAGCGCCCTGGTCAGGTCGCGGGCGGCCTCGCACTCGTCGTCGGGGACCCACACCTCGACGACGTTGCCGACCGACAGCATGCGGGCGAGGAACTCGGCGTCGTTGCGGTCGTTCTTCCTGCGCCTGTCCGCGCTGGGCTTGATCATCTTCGAGACGGCGCCGACCACGCAGTCGACCCCGAGGCCGGAGAGCCTCTTCTGCAGGTCGAACCCCGTGACCCCGGATTCGTACACGCACTTGGCCTTTGGGTCCACGGACCGCACCCACTCCGCGACTGCCCCGGCGTCGTAGCCGAAGGTCGCGCAGCGCACCTCCCCGGTCATGACGTCGAGGGAGACTGCCTTTATCGAGCGGGCGTGGACGTCGAGGCCGACGAAGGTGGTAGTATCGAGCATGGGAGCCCCTTCCATGAATGCGGCGTGGCCGCCGCGGCTGAATTAGACACTCACCATTGTCGGCCTAATCCGCGGTCTTTCATGCAGCAGGGGCTCTCAATGTTTTTATGTCCTGCTCATATCGTCTCTGCCGGCAGCTTGGGACACTCCTTGTAGTCATTGGGGACGTTCTTAAACGACTACATAGAACAAGAGTGGATGATCTCCCGGTTTGAGCCTGCATTCAAGCTCAAAGTGGGAGATCATCCACTCTCGTTTCGTTTGTTGATTTCGATGCCTACATTTGTAGGAACAGTTCGTGGAGGCGGGTATCGTCGTCGAGCTCGGGGTGGAAGGTTACGCCGAGCTGGTTGCCCTGACGGGCGGCGACAATACGACCGTCGACTTTCGCTAAGGCCTTGGCGTCGCCGTGGACCTCGACGATGCGGGGCGCGCGGATAAACGTCAGCGGCACTTCACCGTCGATGCCGGCTATTTGCCCCTTGGTTCGAAAGCTGCCGAGCTGCCTGCCGTAGGCATTGCGCTCGACAAGTACATCCATGGTTTCCAGACGCGGCGTGCCCTTATCGTCATGGGCGGCAAGGTCGTGAGCCAGTAGAATCAGGCCGGCGCAGGTGCCCAGGACGGGCATACCTTCAGCGATACGGGCACGAAGCTCCTCGAGCATGCCCAACTCATCAAGCAGCTTCCCTTGAACGGTAGACTCGCCGCCGGGAAGTACCAGACGGTCAAAGTCCTGCTTCAAATCAGCCGCCTGCCTCAGCTCAATACAGTGTGCGCCAAGCTCGAATAGTCTTGCCTCGTGCTCGGCAAAAGCGCCTTGGACCGCCAGCACGGCAACCGTTTGGTCTGCATAATCGCTCATGTGCGATCCTTTCTGCTGGACTAGCGCCCGCGCTCTTCCATGATAATCTCGATTTCGTCGGCGTTAATGCCCACCATGGCCTCGCCCAGGTCCTCCGAAAGCTCGGCGATGAGCCTGGCATCGGTGAAGTTTGCCACGGCCTTGACGATGGCAGCGGCGCGCTTGGCGGGGTCGCCGCTCTTAAAGATGCCCGAGCCAACAAAGACGCCCTCGGCGCCCAGCTGCATCATCAGCGCGGCATCGGCCGGGGTCGCTACGCCGCCGGCGGCAAAGTTCACGACGGGAAGCTTGCCCGTGGCATGGACCTCGCGTACCAGCTCGACCGGAACCTGCAGTTGCTTGGCTGCCTCAAAGAGCTCGTCGTCGCACAGGGCAACAACGTCGCGGATCTGCTTTTGGATCTTGCGCATGTGACGCACGGCCTGAACGACGTCGCCCGTACCCGGCTCACCCTTGGTGCGAATCATAGTGGCGCCCTCGGCAACACGGCGCAGCGCCTCGCCCAGATCGCGGGCGCCGCAGACAAATGGCACGTCAAACTGGGTCTTGTCGATGTGATAGACATCATCGGCGGGGGAGAGGACCTCGGATTCGTCGATGTAGTCGATTTCGATGGCCTGCAGGATCTGCGCCTCGACAATGTGGCCGATGCGGCACTTGGCCATAACGGGGATGGAGACAGCTTTTTGGATGCCCTTGATCATCTTGGGATCACTCATGCGCGAGACGCCGCCTGCGGCGCGGATGTCGGCCGGGATGCGCTCGAGCGCCATGACGGCGCAGGCGCCCGCCTCCTCGGCGATGCGTGCTTGCTCGGGCGTGGTGACGTCCATGATGACGCCGCCCTTGAGCATCTGCGCGAGTTCGCGATTGAGTTTGACGCGATCGGCCTTGCTGGTCTGTTCTGCCATGGTTGCTCCCTTGGTTGGCATGTGCATTGCTTGACGGAACATCCTATCGGGGAGCTGGGTATGGCAAAATACTCAGTTTTCGAGATAATAATAAGGTCAGCCTAATACCAGATTGAACAGCTCGATAAGGTCAGGTGGCAAACTCATGCTTGACTACAATTTGGAAAATCGCGGCGAAGCATCGCTTTATGAGTATGTTTACCAGCAAATTCGCGATGATATTGTTGCTGGCCGTATTGCGGCGGGGGAGCATCTGCCGTCTAAGCGCGCCTTTGCGAGTCATCTGGGTATCAGTGTCATTACCATCGAGAATGCATATAGCCAGTTACTTGCCGAGGGCTATATTTGCTCAATGCCGCGTCGTGGCTACTACGCGTGCGAGCTTCCGGATGCGCCGGTTTTGGCTTTGGCTGCGGGGGATATCGACCGAGATGCTGTCCCTGTTGGTCCCAGCGCGCATGATGCCATGGGGCAGGCAGAGCGATTCGACGCACTTTCTCCTTCCGCTTTGGAGGCGGCGCGGCTTTGGCAAAGCGCACTACGGGCGACGCTGGCATCCGAAGATGAGCGCGAAATCTTTTCGCCCGCACCGGCGCAGGGCACCGCTCGGCTGCGACGCGCAATTGCTCACCATCTGCGTGGGACAAGGGGCATGAATGTCGACCCCAACAACATTGTTATCGGTGCAGGCGCCCAGCTGCTCGATACCATGTTGGTTCAGTTGCTTGGAGCCGACAAGGTGTATGCCGTTGAGGACCCGGGCTATTTGCGTCTGACGCGTATCTATCAGGCTATGGGCTGCCAAGTACGACATATCCCGTTGGATGATGAGGGCGTGGACTTGAGCACTCTGCAGAAAAGCGGGACCGATGTCCTTCACTTGATGCCGTCTCATCAGTATCCGACCGGTCTTGTGACGAGCATTGCACGTCGCTATGCGTTGCTGAGCTGGGCCGCCGAGCGGCCAGGTCGGTATCTCATCGAAGACGACTTTGATTGTGAGTTTCGCCTTGCCGGCAAGCCGATTCCCGCGCTCGCGTCGATCGATGCCGCCCAGTCGGTTATCTACACCAACACGTTTTCGAAGAGCCTTTCATCGGCGTTACGTTTGGCGTACATGGTGCTGCCCGATGAACTAATGGAGAGGTTTAAACGCAACCTTGGTTTCTACGCCTCGTCGGTAAGTTCTGTTGATCAGGTTGCCTTGGCGCGTTTGCTGGAATCGGGTGATTACGAGCGACATGTGAACCGCGTGCGCGTTCGTGCTCGCGAGGCGCGTGATGGCCTGACGTCGCTTGTGCGGAAAGCGTTTCCGGCAGGGGAGGTCTCGATCGAACATGCAGACGCGGGCCTTTACTGCACCGTGGTTGCGGAGCGCGGAGCGGGCGGAAGCTCTTTTGTGCGGGCCCTCACGCGCTCGAGTATCCCTTTTGTCGATATCAGTGACTGTTATTGGTGTGCCGATGGCGCATTTGTCCCTGAAAACTCAAGTCAAATTCTTGTTCAGTATGACGATTTGAGTTCAAAAGCGCTAAATACCTTGGAATCGCAGCTAATGGGAGCACTCTGCAACCTAAGTGAGTAGGCTTTTGGAACTTTGGCGACCAGGCAGTTTTGTAACAAGCTATCTACCTGCGGTTTTGAAAAGCAGGATGACCGGGCTGCTCGGGATGTTCAAAAAAGTCTACTCACTTGTCGCGCAAAGCTTCTGCATGAGAAAAAATGGGGTTTTCAACAGAACTTCGTCCAGCTCTCGGCAAGCTTTTGGCCAGTTGGGGAGGGCTGTTGAAAACTTGGCAGTCCGTTCGGCACCATTTTTGGCGCGTTCGCGCCAATGCGTGACTGACTGGGTTGAAATTCGTGTTTTCCTGTGCCTATGAAGGATCTACTTTGTGACATATCAGCTTTTAGGTACTGGCGTTTGCCTCCTCAAGTCCGCGCTTTGTGTCCGCCGCTTCCACGACCGGAAGAAGACCGGCAGCGATATGATCTCGCCCGCAACCCGACGGCTGCGGTCGCGCTCGGTTTTCCGTTGTATACATTGGTTCAGACAAGAAACAAACGGACTTGTCCTGCCAGCATTAGGCAGCGGCTGTTTCTTGGTGAGCTTCCCAGGGAATCCGTGCTGGAAACGGAGTATGGGGTTTTGATTACGTCTCCTCTACTGACGGCATTCATCATGTTGCGGCATCTGACGGATCTTCAGCTTCTTTTGGTATTGGCGGAGATGTGTGGCTTGTTTGCGGTGTGTGCCCTGCCGGCGGCACTTGAGGCGGAGCTTTCGCGTGCAATTGATTCGGGCGCGATTTCGACAACGTTCGGTTGGGTGCGCTGCCCGTCCGAGGACGGCACCGCCTCAAATTTATGGCGTCGAGACGCTTTGGTTTTGGGCGGAGATCTTGACCGTTTTTGTTCAGATGTTTGCGGGATGCGTTACGGCAATAGATTTATGGCGGTATCGCAATTCGTTCCATTGGGTGCCGCGTCGCCTTTTGAGGTCGAGGCGTATTTGCTACTTGCACTGCCGCGATCCCTGGGAGGCGAAGGTTTTTGCGGCATAGAGCTTAATGTTGAAGTGATGCTAAGCACAAGTGCTCGAGCGATTGTGGGAAAGTCCCGTGTATATATCGACCTACTTCTTTCTTCACCGGACGGTAGGCGACAGGTGGCCATTGAATGTCAGGGAAAGGCCTCGCACGGACGCGCAGGGGATGGCTTGCGTGACGCTGACCGCATGACGGCCCTTCAGGCCATGGGCTACGATGTGCTTCTCCTGACACACAGACAGATATCGGATGAGGATAGATTCCGCGCGATCGTTAAGGCCGTATGCAGGATGCTCGATGCTGAATATCGTGATAAAAGCTCAGATGAGCAAAGGGCTGAGACATTACTCCGGTCTGAACTGTTCGTTGACTGGACAAAATTGGGAGTAATTGACGGAAAGATGCCCGTTAGACACAAAACAGCTCGATCGTGGACGGCTGCGGTTCTAAGTGAGTAGGCTTTTGGCACTTTGGCGACCAGGCCGTTTTGAAACAAGTCATTTACCTGTGACTTTATAAAGCAATACGGATGGTCTGCTCGGCAAGTTTCGAAAAGTCTACTCACTTAGTTTTTGACGAGAGACCGATGCCGAAGATAGCTCTATTTCAGGGCGTTTACGAGTTCTCGAGACACGAAAAAAGGCCCGAACCATGCAGTCCGGGCCTTATGAAGCTAGAGATTATCTCTCAGGCTGCTGGCTTAGCCAAAGTAGCGCTTGAGCAGGCCGGCGAAAGCCTTGCCGTGGCGAGCCTCGTCGCGAGCCATCTCGTGCACGGTGTCGTGGATGGCATCGAGGCCAGCGGCCTTGGCGCGCTTGGCAAGATCGGTCTTGCCGGCGGTGGCGCCGTTCTCGGCCTCAACGCGCATTTCGAGGTTCTTCTTGGTGGAGTCGGTCACGACCTCGCCCAGGAGCTCGGCGAACTTGGCGGCATGCTCGGCCTCCTCGTGGGCAGCCTTTTCCCAGTACAGGCCGATCTCGGGATAGCCCTCGCGATGAGCGACGCGAGCCATGGCCAGGTACATACCGACCTCAGAGCACTCGCCCTCAAAGTTGGCGCGCAGGTCGGCAACGATGTCCTCAGAGACACCCTCCATCTTGGCGACGCCCACGACGTGCTCGGCAGCCCACTCGAGCTGGCCCTCCTCCTGCTTCAGGAAGCGAGAGCCGGGAACGCCGCACTGGGGGCACTTGAAATCCTCGGGCAGCTGGTCGCCGTCGAACTCTTCCACATAACCGCAAACGGGGCAAACAAACTTCATAATTCGATCCTTTCGATCGATGGCGATGGTGCGCTCGTCCGGTCCCGTAAGGGCCCTCTCCGGACGTGCGTCTTGACGAGTTCTATTATCCATAAATGAGACCGAATGTGAAGCCTATTAGGAATGATTTTTAATAAAACAATTTTGAGATATGAAGATGTTGATTGATTAACGATTGGCAGGCCGTCTTTGACCGCCGCTGAGTACAATCGGGCGAGCAAATGTTGACCTATCAACAAATGAAGGAGTTTCCTTTATGCATCTAGCCCGTCGTGCCTGGTGCCGAACATATCAGACGGTTTTTCGCATTGCATTGCCGATCCTGCCCTATACCGAGCCGCGCATTTTAGAGCATGCCGAGGATGTGCCCGCGGTGCTTCAAAAGCGCTCGATCCAGAAGGTCCTTATCGTGACGGATCCCGGCATTGCCCGTCTGGGGCTCACGGCACCGCTCGAGACGGCGCTCGCATGCAGGGGGATTGGCGTTACGGTCTATGCCGAAACGCGTGCAAACCCCACGGTTTCAAACGTGGAAGAAGCGGCGTCCCTGTATCGAGAGAGCGCCTGCCAGGCCATTATCGGCTTTGGCGGTGGCTCGGCCATGGACTGTGCCAAGGGCGTGGGCGCACGCATTGCGCAGCCAAACAAGCCCATCAACAAGATGCGCGGCCTGCTGCGGATTCATCGTCGCCTGCCGCTGCTCATCGCCGTTCCCACTACCGCCGGTACGGGAAGCGAAGTCACGCTTGCGGCGGTAATTACCGATGACGGGACGCACTACAAATACCCCATTAACGACTTTGTGCTCATCCCGCGTTTTGCAGTCCACGACCCCGAGTTTACGTGCGGCTTGCCCGCTTCCATTACGGGGCAGACGGGCATGGACGCCCTGACGCATGCCGTTGAGGCCTTTATCGGGCGAAGCACCACGCCCTATACGCGCAAGATGGCGCGACAGGCGGTGCAGCTTATCCACGACAATTTGCTCGAGGCCTATGAGCATGGTGACGACATGCGCGCTCGTCGCAATATGCTTTCGGCGGCGTATAAGGCGGGCGTTGCGTTTACCCGCTCCTATGTCGGATATGTGCATGCCATCGCGCACAGTCTGGGCGGCCGATACGGAATTCCGCACGGTTTGGCCAACGCGATCATCCTGCCGCACATGCTTCGCGCTTATGGTGACGCCGCCGCCCCCAAGCTTGCCGATCTTGCTCGCATGGCGGGCATTGCGCCGGCTACCGCGCAGGATAGTCTTGCGGCCGAGGCCTTTTTCGATTGGGTCGACCGCATGAACGAGATCCTGGGAATCCCCAAATATGTCTCGGGCATTCGCCGCTCCGACATTCCCGAGATGGCGGCGCATGCCGATGCCGAGGCCAATCCCCTGTACCCCGTTCCACTTTTGATGGACCGCTCGGAGCTCGAGCATATGTACGAGGTCGTCGCGGGTGGTATGTTTGAGGACGAGAACTAGGAGGGTGCCATGAACACCGAGGAAATTGCGCGCATCGTCGGCGATCAGCGCGCCTACTTTAAGACGCACGCCACGTTTGATGTCGATGCTCGACGTCGCGCGCTCGTGAGTTTACGCGATGCGGTGCGGGCCCACGAGGCCGATATCGCTCATGCGCTCAAGACCGATTTGGGAAAGTCGCATGACGAGGCCTATATGTGCGAGATTGGCACATCGCTTTCCGAGATTCGACATCAGATTGCGCATGTGGCCCGATGGAGTCGTCCGCGCCTGCGTCCGTGCGATCTCGCTAACGCCGTGAGCGTGTGCAAAACGCAAGCCGTGCCCTATGGCGTCACACTCATCATGGCTCCGTGGAACTACCCGTTTTTGCTAACACTCGAGCCGCTCGCCGGCGCCCTTGCCGCGGGCAATACCGTGGTCATCAAGCCGAGTGCCTATGCTCCGGCATCGAGCGCGGTGCTCAAGCAAATCTGTGAAGAGGCATTTGATCCGCGCTTGGTGACGGTCGTCGAAGGCGGGCGTGCCGAAAACGAAGCGTTGCTCGATGAGTGTTGGGACAAGATCTTCTTTACCGGTAGCGTTCCGGTCGGCAAGCTCGTCATGGAGCGTGCAAGTAAAAACCTCACACCCGTGACGCTTGAGCTGGGCGGAAAGAGTCCCTGCATCGTGGATGCGACGGCTAACTTGAAGGTCGCGGCACGCCGTATCGCCTTTGGTAAATGGCTCAACGTGGGGCAGACCTGCGTGGCGCCCGACTACCTGCTGGTCGATACGCGCGTGCACGACGAGCTGCTGGGCCTCATCAAGGAAGAGGTCCGCCGTATGTTTGGCGAGCATCCGCTCGATAACGAGGATTGCGGGCATATCGTCAATGCTAAGCATTTTGCGCGCGTGCGCGGGCTGATCGATCCCGATAAGGTCGTGCTGGGAGGCACGGCGCGCGAGTCATCGCTCAAGATTGAGCCGACGATTTTGGACGGCGTGACCCCCGATGACGCCGTGATGCAGGAGGAGATCTTCGGTCCCATCTTGCCGGTGCTGACGTTTGAGAGCCTAGACGAGGCCGAAGCGTTTATTACGGATCGTCCGACGCCGCTGGCCCTGTATATCTTTAGCCAAGACCGTGAGGTTCAGCAGCGCTTTGTGCGTTACGTGTCCTTTGGTGGTGGCTGTGTTAATGACACCATTATGCATTTGGCCACGAGCCATATGGGCTTTGGCGGCATGGGCGCGAGCGGTATGGGGCAGTACCATGGACGCGAGAGCTTCGATACGTTTAGCCACAAGAAGAGCATCGTGAACAAGGCAACGTGGCTGGACGTGCCGTTTCGGTATGCGCCCTACGCAAGCTGGAAGCACAAGTTCGTGCGCATGTTTGTGCATTAGAAAAGGGCGCAGGTAATACGAACAAGTGTTCCTATTACCTGCATTTTGCGTTAGACTACTGTTATGGAGCACGGATGGGCCAACTCCCTTTAGAAGGGATTTGGTATGAACGTAAGCGATGTTATTTCGTTATTGGCGTTGTTGATTGCGGCTATCGAACTCGGTCTGTTTATCGGCCGAATGAAATAGCCGCCCCCGCGTAAGCGAAGACGGCCACTTCTCACGATGAAAACGTGTATCGGAGTTGGCAAGACCCGCGGCAACGGGTACCATCCGTGTTCCTATCTTATCTGCAAGCGTTCTGTCGCGCAAGCGTTGAGGCAAACGATTGAAGGACGCAGGCAGGATGTATTTGTGTCCGCACGGGACCGTAGACTTCTCAATAAGGTTACACACCGGTTTATCCGGCCGTTAGAGGAGCTGCTATGTACGAGCCTTCGCGTGTTCTTCTGTCATTTCACATTGCAGGATTTCAGTATGCCGATGGCGCCTTGGTCTTGGGCGATCTTAAAGCGGGCGATAAGCTGGCGCTGTGTGCCGAGCGCGATAATCCCCATGACCCTGAGGCGGTTGCGATCTATTACGGCAACACCAAGCTTGGCTATGTTCCGGGAAACGAGGTCGGCCCACTGTCCTTGATGATGTATTACGGCCACGAGGACGTATTTGAGGCTCGCGTGCAACAGGTTGCTCCCGAGCGCAGCCCGTGGCACCAGGTGCGCGTTGGCCTCTATGTGGTGGATGCTCGCTAGTCGGCAAGGGAGGCGGCCATGTTTGATGACGACGACCTATTCAATCTGACAGACGATTCGTTTGAGTGGGATCTGCTACTCGATGACGATGAGTTGGAGCAGGACCGTAGGAAACGGCAGGACAAGAAAACTCAGGGTGACGCTTCGAAAAAGCGAGACAAGCGCCGCCGCGGACTGTTCGGTGGGCTCTTTGGCTAACCGCCGCATCGCTGTGTCTGTATACTTAGCACCAGTTTGACGCGTTGCGAAATGAGGACATAGACGATGATGTGGTTTACCGCCGACCTGCACCTGGGCGATACGAATATCTTGCACGACATGGATCGACCGTTTGACTCGGTCGAGGAGATGAACCGCCGTGTCATCGATGCCATCAACGAGTGCGTGGCTGTGGACGACCGCCTTTATGTCCTGGGAGACTTTACGTATCGATTGCCCCTGGCGGAAGCGGTTCGCCTGCGCGAGCGCATCGACTGCCAGAACATAACGCTCATCCGTGGTAACCATGACGGCGATTGGGAAGATCCGGACGCGCCGCACATTTGGGATGAGGTGCGCGATTATCTGGAGATCGCTCCCGGTTACGCGAAGGGCCATCGTCTGGTGATGAGCCATTACCCCATGCTCAGCTGGAATGGCAAGGCGCGCGGCGCCATCATGCTGCACGGGCACATTCACAGCAGGGGAGACCGCACCAACGCGCGCAATCGCGATCGCGAGCGCCCAGTCCTTCGCTACGACGTTGGCCTCGATGCCAACAACTACAAGCCCGTTAGCCGCGACCAGATCCTGGGCTTCTTTGGACTCTAGCTGTAAGTGCAGGTAGAATGAACGCGCCGCGCGGATGGTCTGCACGGCGCGTTTTAGTAGGAGCGATGATTCCATGAGGGCTATCCAGCGCATTAACCACAACGCTGCCATCTGCGAAGATGGCGCGGGGCGTCAGCTTATCGCGCTGGGCCGCGGTATCGGCTTTGGCGATATGCCGCATGAGGTCGACCTGGATGTCATCACGCGTACCTTTTACGGCATCGATTCAAAGTACCTGGCGTTTATCGATGAGGTCGACCCCGAGGTGCTGGAGTTTTCTGCTCAGCTGGCCGATATCGCGACCGGACAGCTTTCGTACGAATTGAGTCCTAACCTTCCCATTACATTGGCAGACCATATTCAGTTTGCCATTAAGCGCGCCCGCGAACACATGGTGGTGTCGTTGCCGCTTGAGCGCGATCTGGAGCAGCTGCATCCCATCGAATACCGCTTGGGCGAGCTGGCTGTTCGCGGCATCCAGAAGAGCTTTCATGTGCGCATGCCCCGAAGCGAGGCCGCGGGCATTGCCATGTCGATTGTCAACGCATCGGTTAAGCCGAGCGAGCGGCGCGTGCTTGCCGAGCAGCACGAGGAGCGACTGCTCGATATGACGGTCGCGATTATTCAAGAAGAGTTGGGTGTGACGGTCGATCGCTCGTCGTTCGCCTTTGCCCGCTTTGCCACTCATGTGCGCTATCTGCTCGACCGCGTGGCAAAGAAAGAGCCGATCGATACCGAGAACTCCGGTCTTTACGACGTGCTCGTGGAGCAGTATCCGGCGGCATCGCGTTGCGCTCACCGTGTCGACGATCTGATTCAAGAGACCTTTGGCGAGCCATTGGCCCAAGAGGAGCTCGTCTATCTGATCATGCATGTGAATCGCGTGGCTTCTGTCCACTCGGATAAATAGGCTCTCTGGTATTTCCTTTCCGTCATGGCGACCGTTCGCGGGTCGTTTGCTACCGTTCGTCGGTAATCTGAGCCGCAACGAACGCATCTGCCGCATATACTCGCCGTGTGTTGGGTGTTACTCACGGCGCAGCTCCGAGAGGCACTACCGATTCTGCCGAGACCATAATTGGGTCTCTGTCGGTTGTGCGCGGGGCTTTTTTCATGTCGATCCACCCGGGAATCACATGCAAATCAATCTCTTGCCAACTGGTATCGCGCGCTGCGCAGGCGCGAGCGGAATCGTGCGTCTTGGTGCCGTGAAGTCCCACGGCCTTTAGTTGGAAGAGAAGGGATTCGACATGACTGTCGATAACAAGAAGATTGCCGAGGACGTGCTCGCTGCCGTCGGCGGCGCCTCCAATGTGACGAACGCGACGCACTGCATGACCCGCTTGCGTCTGAACCTCAAAGATCAGTCCATTCCCAATGATAATGAAGTTAAGAAGATCAAGGGTGTGTTGGGCGCACAGTGGTCTGGCGGCCAGTATCAGGTCATCATTGGCCAGAACGTGCCGAAGGTCTATGACGCCGCCATTGCGCTGGGCGTCAAGGGCGAAGGCTCCATTGACGAGAACCTCGATGACGGCACCAAGGAGCCACTGACGGTCAAGACTGCGGGCAAGAAGGCCCTTAACTACCTGTCCAAGACAATGTGCATGACGATCCCCATTATCATGGGCGCCGCCATGTTCCGCACACTTGCCGTACTTTGCGGCGACGGCATGCTCGGTGTCTGGTCTGCCGATTCTGACATCTACAACTTCTTCTACAACTGGATTTACAACGCCGGCTATTATTTCCTCCCTGTCTATCTGGGTTGGGCTGCCGCAAAGCAGCTCGGCTGCAGCCAGCCGCTCGGCATGATGCTCGGCGGCGTGCTCATTGCCCCCGAGTTCATGACGTTGGTCAACGCCGCTGCGGATTCTGGTGCTACGACCACGATGGTTTACGGCGTGCTCCCGGCTCAGCTGAACAACTATTCTGCGACCGTGCTCCCCATGCTGCTGTCTATGCCGGTGCTGATGGTCGTCGAGAAGTTCATGAAGAAGATCATCCCCGACATGCTCTCCACGGTGTTTGTGCCCGTGTGCACCATGGCTGTGATGACCCCCGTTTCCCTGTGCGCCCTAGCTCCGATTGGTTCCATTCTGGGCGACCTGGTCGGCAACTTTATGTTCGGCCTCGGAAACGCTGGCGGCATCGTCACGATCCTCTCCCTCGTCGCCATTGCCGCGCTTTGGGAGTTCCTGGTTATGACCGGTATGCACCAGGTTCTGATTGCCCTCGGCATTGTGCAGGTGCTCACCTCAGGGTCTGACTCCTGCGTTATGGTCGCGGGTGCTATCGCTCAGTTCGCCACGTGGGGCATGGCCTTCGGTGCCTTCCTGCGCCTTAAGGAGGTCGACGAAAAGGGCGCTATGCTTGGTTTCTCGCTCTCCGGCATTGTCGGTGGCGTGACGGAGCCCGCGCTGTATGGCTGCGGCTTTAAGTATACTCGCTGCCTGGGTGCCATGGTCGCGGGCGGCGCTATCGGCGGCCTGATCGCGGCTCTCACTAATGTGACCACGTATGTTTTGGGCGCAACTAATATCCTAGGTATTACAGGTTATGTTGCAGGCGGAACTGCTAATCTCGTATGGGGCTGCGTTGCATCGGGCACTGCATTTGTTGCCGCCGCTGCCATCGCCTACTTCTTTGGCTTTACCAAGGAGCAGCTCGACGAAGACGCTGCTGCCGCCAAAGCCTAAAGCATCCGTTCGGTAGGACAATTATCTGGGGCACTTGGCTGCGCTTCAAGTGTCCCTTTCCGTAGATGGGGGTCAATATGAAGCAATTGCTCATTCGTGCCGACGATATCGGTTATTCGTATGCCGTTAACCTGGGGATTGCCCGCAGTATCAATGAGGGCCTGGTGCGCTCGGCGGGACTTATGCCCAATATGCCCGAGGCCGAGCGTGGCTGGTCGCTCGTGGCGGATGTCGGCATTGCGGTGGGTCAGCACACCAACGTGTGCCTGGGCAAGCCGTGTGCC
>URBA01000012.1 GCA_900545905.1 uncultured Collinsella sp. | reverse complement strand
ACCTCCCCGGCCGCACCGGTGTCCGCATCGAGGACCTAGCCCTAGTCACCGAAACCGGGGTCGAGATCCCCAACGCCTACCCCCACGACCCAGTCCGCCTAGACTAGGCACGCCACCAAAGCTCCCCTAGAAGTTGCGGTGGAATACGGACTGTTTAAGGCTTCTAGCCCATAAAACAGTCCCTATTTCACCGCAACTGATGAGGGGATGGGTTAACGGAGCAGCCCCGCTACTTCGCCTGCTAGGGTGATGGTGCCGGCTGCTACGAAGGGCTCGCCCGCGGCATCGAAGGCAGCGAGGGCCTCGGACACGCTCGGGTAAACGCCAGCGAGCTTATCGGCACCCACCAGGGCAGCGAGTTCCTCTGCCGGCAGGGCGCGATCGGAATCGGTCTGGGTCACGACCACGCGGGGGAACGCCGGAACCAAAACGTCAACGATACCTGCCACGTCCTTGTCGGCCAGCGCGGCGCACAGCAGCGTGGGGCGATTCTCCACGCACGGATCGATCTCGTCCAGCGCGCTTACAAAGTTCTCGCAGCTCTGGGGGTTATGACAGGCGTCAATCAGCTTGAGCGGATCGGTTCCCAGCACATCAAAGCGACCCGGCGTGGGGCAGCCCATAAGCGACGCATCGAGCTTGTCATGGTCGAGCTCGCGGCCCAGATAGCCCTCGCACAGCATAATCGCGCACGCGGCATTCTGCGGCTGATAGGCCGGCTTGACCATGCTCGACGTATAGATCGCACGCGGCGTGGTGCAGCTAAACTCAACCGTGTCGCCCACGTGTGCCGGCACCTTAGTCGTGGCGTGGCTTACCACGAGCGGCACGACGCCGCACTCGCGACAACGAGCATCCATCACGCGTTGAACACTCGCCTCGTGCGTGCCCTCGCCCAGCACAACCAGGCGTCCGGGCTTAATGACCGCAGCCTTCTCCCCCGCAATGGCCTCGAGCGTATCTCCCAGAATGCGTGTATGGTCGAGCCCGATGCCCGTAATGGCAACGGCGACGGGATCGGTCGCACTCGTAGCGTCCCAACGCCCGCCCATGCCAACCTCGAGCACGGCAACATCCACCGCGGCCTCGGCAAACACCACCAGTGCGGCAGCCGTCAGCAGGTCAAACGGCGTGATGGTATAGGCGCGCTCCCCCGCCGCCACACGACGGGCATTCACACGATGTCCCGCCTCAACAGCAGCAGAAACACCACGGGCAAAGGCCTCGTCGCTCACAACGCGCCCATCAACCTCCATGCGCTCGGGATAGCGCACCAGCTGCGGCGACGTATACAGCGCAGTCTTGAGCCCCTCACCACGAAGAATGGCAGCCGAAAAACGCGTGGTCGAAGTCTTGCCATTAGTACCGGCAACCTGGATGCAATCAAAATACTCGTCCGGACGCCCCAGCTCATCGAGCATATCGACAACCGTCTCCAACAACGGCCCAGCATCCCCAGAAATCCGCCCCGTATCAGCAGCCAGCTCAACAGCCTCACCAAACGAAAGCAACTCAAACAAGAAAGGAACGACATACGACCCAGAACGCTTAGCCATAACCCAAAGTCCCCTCAACATAAAAAGAGGCCCGAATCAACAACGAGCCCCTCCCATTCAAAATATCAGCCAAACACCGCTTGCAGCAGAATCAAGGCCACAACCAAGTGGCCCTACCAGGCAGCGGACGCCACCGTAACCGCTATGGGAGCGGTTTGGGGCTTTGCTCGATACAAGTTCCGCACGAGCCGAAGGCCACTTAATGTGGCCTTCGTGCGAGCAGGACTGTTCGCAGTAGCGAGCAATGCCCCAAACCGCGCCCCACAGTCCACCTTACGAGAAGTCAGCAACCTGAGCAGTCAGTGCCGCCAGGATCTCCTTGAGCTCTGCTGCACGGTCCCTCTTCTTCTGGACCACCGCGGGTGCGGCCTTGGCCACAAAGCCCTCGTTGGCGAGCGTCTTCTCGCAGCCGGCAAGCTCCTTCTGGGCCGCGGCGATCTCCTTCTCCAGGCGCGCCTTCTCGGCCGAAAGGTCAACCTTGCCCTCGAGCACCACAAAGGCCTCGACGCCGCTGTCGACCACGGCGATGCTCGCAGCCGGCTTCTCAACGTCGGTACCCATGACCAGCGAAGCGGTGTTGGCAAGCGGCTCGATGGTCGAACGCAGGCTCTCAAGCTTCTCGATATCCTCGGCACCGGCGCGCACGACCACGTCGAGCTCGGCCTTGGGGCTCAAGCGATAACGCGAACGGGTGGCGCGGGCGGCGGACACGACAGCGCGGCACAGCTCAAACGCGCGCTCGGCGTCCTCGTCGACATACTTGGCGTAGTCGGCGGGCTCCGGCCACTTGGCGATCATGAGCGCCTCGGCGCGGTTCACGTTGCCCTCGGCGTCCAGGTCAAGCACGCTCGCCGGCATGTTGTCCCAGATCTCCTCGGTGACAAACGGCATAAGCGGGTGCATCAGGCGAATGGAGGTATCGAGCACAAAGATCAGGTTGCGCTGCGCCTGCAGACGGCCCTCGCCCTTCAGGCGGGCCTTGGTGACCTCGACGTACCAGTCACAGACTTCGTTCCAGAAGAACTGCTGCACACCGCGGGCCATGTCGCCAAAGGTGTAGTTCTCTATGCCCTCGGTGACCATCTTCACGGCCTTGGCTAGGCGGCTGAACATCCAGGCGTCGGCCGGCGTCTCCACGACGGGCTCGCCGGGCGTGTAGCCCTCCATATTCATAAGCAGGAAGCGGCTGGCGTTCCAGATCTTGGTCACAAACGACTTAGCCTGCTCGGTGCGCGGGCTGTCGATGAGCTTTTTGGTCTTCTTGTCGATGTTCGCGTCGAACTTGACGTCCTGGTTGTTGGTGCACAGCGTGAGCAGGTTGAAGCGCATGGCGTCGGCGCCGTACATGCCAATGAGGTCCATGGGGTCAACGCCGTTGCCCTTAGACTTGGACATACGGCTGCCGTCCTTGGCAAGGATCGTCGGGTAGATGACAACGTCCTTAAACGGCACCTCGTCCAGGAAGTACAGCGAGCTCATGACCATGCGGGCGACCCACAGCGCGATGATGTCGCGCGCGGTGACGAGCGCCGTCGTGGGGTAATGGCCCTTGAGCAGCTCCGGCTTTTGCGGCCAGCCCTGCGTGGCAAAGGTCCACAGCTGCGAGCTGAACCAGGTGTCCAGCACGTTCTCGTCCTGATGCACGTGATGACCGCCGCACTTGGGGCACACGTCGGTGTCCTCGGTCAAGGCGTCCTCCCAGCCACAGTCCTCGCAGTAGAACACGGGGATGCGGTGGCCCCACCACAGCTGGCGCGAGATGCACCAATCCTTGAGGTTCTCCATCCAGGTGGTGTAGGTCTGCGTCCAGCGCGCGGGGTGGAAGGTGACCTTGCCGGAGTTGACGGCGTCGAGCGCCGGCCCCTTGAGCTTGTCGACGGCCACGAACCACTGCTCGGACAGCCACGGCTCCAGTGCGGCGTCGCAGCGGTAGCAGTGCATGACGGAGTGGTCGTGCTCCTCGACGTGGTCGAGCAAGCCGTGCTCGTCGAACCACTTGATGACGGCTTCGCGGCACTCCTCGCGGGTCATACCGGTGAACTCGCCGTAGCCCTCGACAACCACCGCGTGCTCGTCAAAGATGTTGATCTGCGGCAGGTCGTGGGCCTGACCCATAGCGTAATCGTTGGGGTCGTGGGCCGGGGTGACCTTGACAAAGCCGGAGCCAAAGTTGGCGTCGACATGCCAATCCTCAAAGATGGGGATCTCGCGGTCGACGATGGGGAGCTTGACGGTCTTACCCACAAAGGCGGCCTTCTCGGGGTCCTTCGGGGAAACGGCGACGCCCGTGTCGCCGAGCATGGTCTCGGGGCGCGTGGTGGCGACGACGATGTAGTCCTGGCCGTTGACCGTCTCGGTCAGCGGGTAGCGCAGGTGCCACAGGTGGCCCTTCTCGTCCTTATACTCGGCCTCGTCGTCCGAGATGGCGGTGGTGCAGTTGGGGCACCAGTTGACGATGCGCTTGCCGCGGTAGATCAGACCGTCGTGGTACCAGTCGCAGAAGACCTTACGCACGGCCTGCGCGTAGTCCTCGTCCATGGTAAAGCGCTCGTTGTCGAAGTCGACGGAGCAGCCCATGCGCTTGATCTGCTCGACGATGATGCCGCCGTACTCGTGGGTCCAGTCCCAACAGGCGTCGACAAACTTATCGCGACCGATCTCCAGGCGGCTGATGCCCTCGCTCTTGAGCTTCTTGTCGACCTTGGTCTGCGTGGCGATACCGGCGTGATCGGTGCCCAGCACCCAGCGCGTGGACTTGCCGCGCATGCGGGCCATACGGATGATGGCGTCCTGAATGGAGTCGTCGGTGGCGTGACCCATGTGGAGCTTGCCGGTCACATTGGGAGGCGGAATGGTGACGGTGCAGTCGCCCACGCCCTCACGGCGCTTGTAGTAGCCGCCGTCGAGCCACTTCTGCAGGATCGCCGGCTCGTTGGTCGACGGATCGTAGTTCTTGGGCATTTCTTCCATATATCTCTCCCTGTCCCGCCGGGGAGGAATGTAGGCCCGCCAGGGTCTGCATTCCTCCCCTTAGGTATCGATTACTTCAGTCTGAATGACTTCGCTGAGGCTTAAACAAACACACAGAATAACACAGGTAGTTGGGGTTATTGCGCATATATAAAATAGCCTCCGACCGCGGACGGTCAGAGGCTATTTGCAAACACGTTTTAGGCAGGTCTAGCCGTAGATACGCTGGGGCTGTTCGGTGCCCTTGACGGCGGCTTCGGTTACGATGACCTTGGCAACGCCCTCCTCGCTGGGGAGGTCGAACATCGTATGCTGCAGCACGTCCTCGCAGATGGCGCGCAGGCCGCGGGCGCCGGTCTTGCGGGCGAGCGCCATGCGGGCGATCTCGTGCAGAGCCGCGTCCTCAAACTCAAGCTCAACGTCCTCGAGCTGGAACATCTTGCGGTACTGGCGCACCACGGCGTTCTTGGGCTCGGTCAGAATCGACACCAGGTCGTCCTCGTCGAGCGCCTGCGTCTGGGTTACGACAGGCGTGCGGCCAACGAACTCGGGAATCATGCCAAAGGCGTTGAGGTCCTGCGGGAGCACCTGGCGCAGCAGGTCGTTCTCGTCGACCGAGGTGGGGCCGGCGATCTCGGAGTTAAAGCCCACGCCCTTGTTGCCCACGCGATCGGCGATAATCTTGTCCAGACCCACAAAGGCACCGCCACAGATGAACAGGATATTGGTCGTGTCGATCTGCAGCAGCTCCTGCTGGGGATGCTTGCGGCCGCCGGTGGGCGGAACGCTTGCCACCGTGCCCTCAAGAATCTTAAGCAGTGCCTGCTGAACGCCCTCGCCCGAGACATCGCGGGTAATGGAGAGGTTCTCGGCCTTGCGGGCGATCTTGTCGATCTCGTCCACGTAGATAATGCCCACCTGAGCGCGCTCAATATCGCCATCGGCAGCATTGATGAGCTTGAGCAGGATGTTCTCCACGTCCTCGCCCACGTAACCAGCCTCGGTGAGCGCAGTGGCGTCGGCGATAGCAAACGGCACCTCGAGGATGCGCGCGAGCGTCTGGGCCAGCAGCGTCTTGCCGGTACCGGTGGGGCCGAGTAGCAGAATATTGGACTTGGCGAGCTCCACCTCGTCCATGTCATCGTTAAACTGGGCGCCCATACCATCAGCCTCGTCAAAGGCGGACACCACGGCACCGCCCTCGATCACGCGGCGGTAATGGTTGTACACGGCCACCGACATGGCGCGCTTGGCGTCCTCCTGGCCCATGACATAGGCCGAAAGCTCGTCATAGATCTCGTGCGGCGTCGGCACATGCGTAATGACCTGGCGGGCATCGTCCTCGAGCTCAAAGCCCTCGGCCTCGGGGTCAACGGCGGGCTGGGACGCAGCCTGGCCGTGGTCGTTGAGGAAACCCGGGAGATTGCCGTTGCGGGCGGCGTCCATAAAGTCCGAAGCCAGCGACTCCTCCAAGATCTCGGAGCAGGCGGCGACGCACTCGTCGCAGATAAAGATGTTGGTCGGGCCCTTTACAAGGCGGCGAACCTGCCCTTGCTCTTTTCCGCAGAAGGAGCAGCGGATGGGGTTACCGTTCTCGTCAAAGTTGTCCTGCATGTTACCGGCCATCCTAGGCGTCCTTCGCGGCGAGATCGCGCGAGGTGACGATACGGTCGATCAGGCCGTAGTCGAGGGCCTCGGCAGCGGTCAGGTAGTTGTCGCGCTCGGTATCGGTCTGAACCTTCTCGATCGGCTGGCCCGAGGCGTCGGACAGGATTTGGTTGAGCTCGCGACGGGTCTTCTTGATCTCCTCGGCCACGATCTCGATCTCGGTCTGCTGGCCCTGAGCACCGCCACTGGGCTGGTGAATCATGACCTTGGAGTGCGGCAGGCAGAAGCGCTTGCCCTTGGCGCCGGCCGAAAGCAGCACGGCAGCCATAGACGCGGCCATACCGACGCAGATGGTGGAGACCTGCGGCTTGATGAAGTTCATGGTGTCAAGAATCGCCAGGCCAGAGTAAACCTCGCCACCGGGCGAATTGATGTAGAGCGAGATATCCTTCTCGGCATCCTGGCTCTCAAGATGCAGCAGCTGGGCAACGACCAGGTTGGCGCTGACGGAGTTGATCTCCTCGCCCAAGAAGATGATGCGGTCGTTGAGCAGGCGCGAATAGATATCGTAGCTGCGCTCGCCGCGCGGCGTCTGCTCGATAACGTATGGCACGAGGGCGGAATCGAACTTAGCGATCATACGCATCTCCATTTCTCTTACGGACCAATAATGGTTCTAGACAAACGTACGGTGCCCGCATGCTATGCATTGGCTGGCACCGTACGAAGCAACCGGATAACCGGCTTATAACTTTACCCCATCACGGGCGCATCCATGCGCTCGCGGAAAAGGTGGCGAGAATTACTCGGCGTCCTTGGCGGTCTCGTCGACCTCGGTCACCTTGGCGTTCTCGACCAGGTGATCGACGGCCTTGGAGCGACGGATGGACTCGCGGACGGCAGGCATGCGGCCATCGGCGATGAACTCGGCCTTGGAAGCCTCGACGTCCTTGACGCCGGCCTTCTCGAACTCGGCGTTGATGTCGTCCTCGGTGACCTCGATCTTGAGCTCACGGGCGAGGGCGTCGAGAGCCAGGGACTCACGGGCGACGTCGTTAGCCTGCTTGTGCAGGTCGCCGATGAACTGCTCCATGGTCAGACCGGAAGCGGGCAGCCAGGTGTCCAGCGTCATGCCACGGGCAGCGAGGTTAGACAGGAAGTTCTGGCCAAGCTCCTCAAAGACGGACTGCTCGTAGTCGGCGTCCATCTCATCGAGCTGCAGACGCTCGGCGAGAGCGGAGACGCAACGGTTCTCCTTCTCAGCCGGGAGGCGGGAAGCCTTGTCCTGCTCGATCTCGATCTTGATGGCGTCGCGCATGGCTTCGATGCTGTCAAAGCCAAAGTCGGACTTGACGAGCTCGTCGGTGAGCTCGGGGGTGTTGCGGACCTTGATGCCCTTGACGGTGACCTCGACGGTGTGGGTCTCGGCCTCCTCGCCCTCCTCGACCTCGTCGGTCCAGGTGACGGTCTTGACGTCGTCGACGTTAGCGCCGATCAGGGCCTCGTTGAACTCCTTGGGGTTGCTGTCGCTGCCGGCGATGAGCATGCGGCCCTCGGCGGCGAAGTTGTCGGCGTTCTCGACGGCCTTGAGGTCGACGGTCACGTAGTCGTCAGCCTCGACGGCGCGACCCTCGACGTCCTCGAAGGTAGCACGGTAGTTGAGGAGCATCTCGACCTGGTTGTTAATCTCGGACTCGGTGACCTCCGCGGGAGGCATCTCGATCTCGACGGCGTCGAAGGAGGAGAGCTCGGCGGCAGGACGCAGGGAGAACTCGACGGTGTAGGTGTAGTCCTCGTGATCCTTGGCGAGGTCGAGCTCCTTGTAGTCACCGCTCTTGGTGGGGACGATGTCCAGCTCGTTGAGGACGGCGGGCTCGTTAGCGGCGATCAGGTCGTTGGTGGCCTGAGCGAGGGTAGCCTCGGCGCCAAGAGCAGAGTCGATGACCGGACGGGGAGCCTTACCGGCGCGGAAGCCCGGGAAGCGGTACTTCTTGGCGGTGTCCTTGTAGGCCTTCTTGATCGCGGCGTCGACGTCGGCGGCCGGGATGGTGACCGTAGCGGTGAGCTTGGCGTCCTTGACGTCAGAAGCGGTGATGTTCAACACGTTCCTCCTCATACTGCCCAGCTTATCTGAGGTGCTGGTACCTTTATGCAACAAAGAGTCGCGACGGCAGGAGCCGACGCAGGTGCGTTGGTGCGGGCGAAAGGACTCGAACCTTCACGGGAATCCCACCAGAACCTAAATCTGGCGCGTCTACCAATTCCGCCACGCCCGCATGAGCGCACAGACTAGGAATGATAGCAGATACGAACGGCAAGCGCACGCACACGTTTTACAGGCTCACGACCTCACCACGAGTGCAAAAGGCGGGACGAGTTGCCCCGCCCCGCCCATTACGACTTGTTCGCTGACCCGCTACTCCCCCAGCAGGGCCTTCTCGGGCGTGATCGGTAGCGAGCGGACCTGGTGGCCGGTGGCGTGTGCGACGGCCGAGGCAACTGCGGCGAGCGGCGTGTTGATGACGACCTCGCCGATCGACTTGGCACCAAACGGGCCCGTCGGCTCGTAGCTCGGCTCAAAGGCCACGCGAATGCTGCCGATATCGAGGCGCGTGGGCAGCTTGTAGCTCATAAAGTTGCCGGTGCGCAGGCGGCCGCGGTCGTCGTGCTCGACGATCTCGTAGAGCGCGTGGCCGATACCCTGGGCAATGCCGCCCTCGGCCTGGACGCGGGCGAGCGCCTCGTTGATTACGGTACCGCAGTCCACAGCCGCCGCGTAGTCCACCACGGTCACCTTGCCGGTAGCCTTGTCGACCTCGACCTCGGCAATGCCGGCCATAAACGGCGGAGGCGAAACGGGCAGGCAGGCAGAGGCATGCGAGGTGAGCGCGTCGCCGCCCGCGATGTTCTTGACGCACAGGTTGGCAAAGTCGCGCAGCGTGAGGTAGCGGTTCTGCTCGCGTGCGGCACGCTCGTCAGACAGGCGCACGTACTGGCCATCAAAGACCACATCGGCGGCGTCCACGTCCCACATCTGAGCGGCCTTGGCGCAAATCTTCTCGCGCAGCTCGGTCGCGGCGTTCTTGGCGGCAAGACCCGTCACGTACGTACCCGAGCTCGCGTACGAGCCGGCGTCAAACGGCGACACATCGGTGTCCACGCCGCGCACCACGATCAGCGAACTCTCCACGCCCAGCTCCTCGGCGGCAATCTGCGCCAGGATCGTGTCGACGCCCATGCCGTTATCGGTGGCGCCGGTGCCGATGGTAATGAAGCCGTCCTCTTCCAGGCGCATGTCGATGCCGCCGATATCCACGTTGGAGATGCCCGAGCCCTGCATGGTGAGCGCACAGCCCAGAGCACGCACGCGGTCGCCCAGGTCGACGGCTAGCGGCTTGTCGCGCCAACCGATCATGTCCATCGCGCGCAGCAGGCAGCGGTCGAGCGCGCAGGCGTTGAGCTTCTCGTTGTAGTACTGCGGCATGATCTCGCCCTCGCGCACGATGTTCTTAAGGCGCAGGTCGGCGGGGTCCATGTGCAGCATGTCGGCGAGCTCGTTAACGGCGCTCTCCACGGCAAACTGGCCCTGGGTGGCACCGTAGCCGCGATACGCGCCGCCGCGGTTGGTGTTGGTGTAGACGGCGTCCCAGCTAAAGCGGCTCGCCTTCACATGGTTGTAGATGGGCAGGCTCTTGTGACCCGAAAGGCCGATCGTCGTGGTGGCGTGCTCGCCGTACGCACCGGCGTTAGACAGCGTGTGCAGATCGATGGCCGTAATGGTGCCGTCATTCATGGCGCCCAGCTTAACGGTCATCTGCATCTGGTGGCGCGAGTTGCCCGCGGTGATGGTCTCCTCGCGGGTGTAGCAGCAATAGCTCGGACGGCCGGTCTGCTGGGTCACGAACGCCACGAAAATCTCGCAGCAGCCCGTCTGCTTGGAGCCAAAGCCGCCGCCGATGCGTGGCTTAATGACCTGCACCTGCGACTGCGGGATGTCGAGCGACTGCGCGACCATGCGACGCACGTGGAAGGGCACCTGCGTCGAGGTGGTCACCGAGATGCGCCCGAACGCGTCGGTCGTCGCGAAGGCGCGGAAGGTCTCCATGGGCGCAGTCTGCGTGGCCTGGCTGGTGTAGGTGCGGGTGAAGACGATGTCGCTCTGGGCAAACGCCTCGTCAAGGTTGCCAAAATCGCTGGTACCGCTGCATACCAAGTTGCGCGGGACGTCGCCGCCCTGCGGGAACATAAAGGTCACGTCGCCCTCGGGGTGGACCACGATGTCGTTATCGAGAGCCTGGGTAAAGTCAAGCAGCGGCTCGAGCACCTCGTAGTCGACCTTGATGAGCTTGAGCGCCTTGTCGGCGGCCTCCTCGGTCTCAGCGGCGACGATCGCCACCTCCTCGTTTTGGTAACGGACGAGGTTCTCGAGGATCAAGCGGTCGTAGGGACTCGGCTGCGGATAGCTCTGGCCGGCGATGGTAAAGCGGCGCTTGGGCACGTCCTCGTAGGTGTAGACGCCCACGACGCCGGGCACCTTCAGTGCGCGCGACGTATCGATGGAGCGGATCTTGGCGCGGGCATAGGGGCTGCGCTTGAGTTTGACGATGAGCGCACCGGCGGGCACCATATCGCCGGTGTAGACGGGACGACCCTCGAGCAGGGCCTTCGAGTCCTTCTTGGGCTGCTTGTGAGTGATCTGCTTGTACGCGACACCATCGGAGCTGGTGTTATTGACCGGCAGCTCGGGCATCTCGAAGCCCACCTGCGCGCCGGACTCGTTGAGGAAGCGCACGATGGCGCGCAGCTGGCTCTCGTAGCCGCTGCAACGGCAGAGGTTGCCGGCCAGCTGGCGCGAGAGCTCCTCGCGCGTGGCGACGAGGCTCGGGTCCTCCTTGGCGGCGCGGGCAAGCGCCAACACGTTCATGATAAGGCCAGGGGCGCAAAAACCGCACTGCTCGGCACCTTCGGCAGCCATCGCGCGGGCCAGTGCCTCGGACTCGGCCTTGAGGCCCTCGAGCGTGGTGATGGTGTGGCCCTCAACACGGGCGGCGGGAACCGAACAGCTCAGCACCGGGTCGCCGTCAAGCCACACCGTGCACAGGCCGCAGTTGGTGGTTTCGCAAGCGCAGCGCACCGACGCGCAGCCCTGCTCGCGCAGCAGCGCAAAGAGCATGGTGTCGGGGGCAATCTGAACCTTGACCTTGCGACCGTTGAGCGTAAAGGAAAGATCGATGAGTTTGGCAGCCATTAGCGCACCTCGCTAGAATCGACGCCGGGCACGCGGCGGCAGGAATACTCGTCCGTGGCAAACTTAGGCACTTGCACGCCCTCGAGCTCGCGGGCAAGCGCGGCCGAAAGCTCGATGCCGGCGGCGCGGCGCACGGCCTGCACGGCAAGCGGGGCCGAGATGCGGCGGCGGTAGTCGGCCGAGCCCCACATGTTGGTGCCGTAGCTCAGCGCGCGCACGGACGCGGCCAGGGAGCGCAGCTCGTCCTCGGAAGGCCGCTCGTTCACCAGGCCGCATGCCTCGCCCTGCAGCAGGGTCGCACGCAGCGGGCGGGCGCCCACGGTGACATGCCATCTGTTGTCCCACCAGGCGGCGGTGACATTGAGCGAGGGGAAGTCGGTCGCGGCCTTGCGCACAGCCTCATAGCTTGCGCGGTAATCGTGCTTAACGACCACCACGTGCTCGATCACGTCGCGTACGTAGCCCATTTCGACGAACTCGGCGAGCGGCACGCGGCCGGCGCCCGTCAGCTCAACATAGGAATCGAGCGCCAGGAAGGCCGAGAGCACGTCCGAGAAGCCAAAGCGGCCGTAGATGCTGCCACCCACCGTGGCAGTGTTGCGCAGCTGCACGCCCACGATATCGTGGACAGCGAACTCAAAGACATTGTTGACAAGAGCGTTGAGCCCGGCATGACGCTCGAGCTGGCGCAGGGTGCACATGGCACCGATGCGAAACTCGGTCTCGGTCTCCTCGATCTGATCGAGTCCGCAGGCCGAAAGGTCAATCGCCGTCGCCACACGACGCGAACCCAGGCGCATCCAGATGCCGCCGCCCACAATCTTGTTGTTGCGGTTTTTCTGCAAGAGCTCATAGGCTTCGGCCGCGTTTCCAACACGGACGTAGGTACCGAACTTGAGCACGTTCTCCCCCATCTCTTCACTTGTCCAGTACTTTTAAGTGTACCAAACGAGGGGCCGCACACCGTTTTAGGACAAAATCCACCCACCCATCCATAACTTGCGGTGATATACGGACTGATTAGCCGTTCTGGAACGCAAAACAGTCCGTATATCACCGCAAGTTATGAGGAATCCTCCGGGATAGAAAAAGGCTCCCAACCAGATAGCTGGGAGCCTCATCACATGCTATGTCAGGCAAGATTTAGCAGACGCCCTGGGCGAGCATGGCATCGGCGACCTTCAGGAAGCCGGCGATGTTTGCGCCCATGACGAAATTGCCCTCCTCGCCGTACTCCTTGGCGGTGTCGTCCACGTTGTGGAACATGCCACGCATGAGCTGCTCGAGCTTGCCGTCGACCTCCTCGAAGGTCCAGGACAGGTGCTCGGCATTCTGGCTCATCTCCAGGCCAGACACGAGCACGCCGCCGGCGTTGGCAGCCTTGCCGGGCATAAAGGCGACGCCGTTCTCCTGGAAGTAGGTCGTGGCCTCGATGGTCGTGGGCATGTTCGCGCCCTCGCCGACCACCTTGCAGCCGTTGGCGACGAGCGCCTGGGCGTCCTCGAGCAGCAGCGTGTTCTCGCGAGCGCAGGGCAGCGCGATGTCGCAGGGCAGCTGCCACACGCCGCGGCCGTCACCCTCGTGCCACACGGCGTTGGGCTTCTCGTCAACGTACATGGCGAGCGTAACGCCCTTGTCGTGGCCGGAGCGCTTCTTGTTGTAGACGTGCTCGAGCACGGTGTAGTCGATGCCGTCGGGATCCTCGACCCAGCCATGGGTGTCGGAGCAGGCCAGCACCTTGCCGCCGAGCTGGGAGACCTTCTGGACCGCGTAGATGGCGACGTTACCGGAACCGTGAACGACGACGTTCTTGCCCTCGAAGGAGTCGCCGCGGCTCTTGAGGTACTCGTCCACAAAGTAGGCCAGGCCGTAGCCGGTGGCCTCGGTACGGGCGAGCGAGCCGCCAAAAGAGAGGCCCTTGCCGGTAAGGACGCCGGTCCACTCGTTGGTCAGGCGCTTGTACTGACCGAACAGGTAGGCAACCTCGCGGCCGCCAACGCCCAGGTCGCCGGCGGGAACGTCGGTGTTGGGACCGATGTGACGGTAGAGCTCGGTCATGAAGGACTGGCAGAAGTGCATGATCTCGTTGTTGGACTTGCCCTTGGGGTCAAAGTCGGAGCCGCCCTTGCCGCCGCCCATGGGAAGGGTGGTCAGGCTGTTCTTGAGGATCTGCTCCAGACCCAGGAACTTGAGCATACCCAGGGTGACCGTCGGGTTAAAGCGCAGGCCGCCCTTGTAGGGTCCAATGGCAGAGTTGAACTCGACACGGTAACCGCGATTGACCTGAACCTTGCCCTGGTCGTCGACCCAGGGAACACGGAACATAACGATGCGCTCGGGCTCGACGAGGCGCTCAAGCAGGGCGGCCTCCTCGTACTCGGGATGGGCGTCGAGCGCCGGCTGGATGGTGCCGAGGATCTCGGTCGCGGCCTGGATGAACTCAGGCTGCTCGGGATAGCGGGCCTTGAGCTCTTCGAGAACTTTCTGCGTGTAGCTCATGCTTCCTCCAATGATGGGAAACGAAAAATGTCGGTCGCGGCACCCTATGCGCCGCGAACTTTATCGAGTATGGATAATATCGCACTGTTGCAGCAAAGTTTCGCATAAGCCGACGAGCAGATGTTTCGTTTTGATTACGATGCAGGTAGAAGCGTTTTTGAGTGTCTGACGCGCAAAACCCGTGTTTCAAACCTGTTTCGTCCACGTGTTCCAAACCACCACATTGGGGACAGGCAACTTTGTGGTGGTTTTTGGTGGTTAGAGGACGAGCTGATGGTAGTCAGCGGGGGTTATGCGGCCTTCGGTGGCAGCGCGGAAGGCGGCGAGTGCATCGCCCGAGAACGGCATGGCCCAGCACAGCCCGCAGCCGGCGGTAATGGAGCCGGGCAAAGGCATAATGCGCCCGGGCACGCCGGCATCCAGGCACAGCTGCTCGCATTCCATCACATCGAAGGTGCTGTCGAACGAAACGATGATCTTGCGTTCATGGTCGAGAGCATCACCGGACGGGCCTTCGCGGTGTGCATCGCGATACGCCGCGGCGGCCGCTTCCTCTTCCGCAGTATGTCCGCAGCCACCGCAACCGCAGGTACAGGGTTCGGACCCGTCGCAAGTGCAAGGTTCTCCCGTGTCGGGACAAATATCGTGAGACATGGCAACTCCAATCGTCTAGGCGAGTAACTCGGCCGCCGCAAACTCCTCGGGCGTATTGACGTTCTCGAAGCAGAGCGTTGAGCCCGCGGCCTTAACGATCTGCGGCTCATCCATATATCCAGCCTGAACGCGATTGATCAGGCAGCGAATACGCTGGCGGTCGCAGGCGAGCAGCTCTTGGGCAACCGGCGCACACGAGTCACGGCGCCAGACGGCGCAAAGCGGCTCAATCCCCCGCTCCTCGCGCGGCACGAACACATCGAGCGCCTCGGCCTCAACATGATCGGCAAGCGCGCCGATGAGTTCCGGCGAGACAAACGGCATATCGCAGGCGACGATCGCCACGAGCGGCA
>URBA01000011.1 GCA_900545905.1 uncultured Collinsella sp. | reverse complement strand
ATCCTATACGCCGCACCAATTGACTTTAAAGCTCCCGGCAACGGGGGCTTTTCTTTTATGTCGCCGCTGCATGGATTCGAACCTCGGTCGAGGCGCGGGCGTGAAGCGGACGATTTCCTGTCGACTCGTGTAAGATTCCGAGTAGATGTCGCGACTTATTCGCGACCACTCCTTCTCAAGCGACCGATCAGGGTGATATTTCGTGGCAGAGCGTCCGACATACAAGCTCAGGTTTCTCGATCCCAAGAAGCGCTTTCCGGCGATGCCCGAGCAGCCTGCGGGACGCTCATATGGCGTGGTCTGGAAACTCTTTGGCGAGGATCAGCATGAATCTTGTTATGTCGTCGAGTTCGTTGGCAAAAGTCATGTGTCGCTTTTGGGCTACGTAAGCGTTTCGGGTGAGGTGTACAAGGTGGACCGCCCCGTCAGCGAGGCTCCGCTGCCCAACGATCCCGACATGGAACTGGTCCTTGACGAGTCGGATTCCAGTATTGGTGAGATTATGGTAAGGAAAGCCAACGGTGCAATGCGCGCGTGTGCGCAAACTGCCGGCTCTCCCGAAGGCCCCATGCGCGAGCAGTCCGACCACGAGACATGGAATTCGACCCGCGCCCTTCCTTACGGTGAGTTCATGGCCTCGATGTTCTTGCGCTACGTGATATTTGCCAACTCCGAAAGCGCTATTGTGAACACGGCGGACGCCGGCGGACTCGACGAGGGTATGCAAAACGTTGTCGACAAGATCAAGCTCGTAAAGTTGCCCGAGCCGGTCGAGGTGTTTTTGGGCTTTAACACGGCACCGCTCCCCGATGCTATCGAGACGCTGCTTTACCGCGTTGACCATACCGAGAATCCGAGCGGTATCGAGCGCTATGCCGCCGCCCTTATGAGCGAGGTCGACTTGCCCCGTCTGCGCACCATTGCCGCCAAGTCAGAAATGAGCCTAGCGCGCATCGACCGGTCAAAGTTGTTCTATCTCAATTTTGATCGTAGCCTGTTGGACCAGGACGAGATTGACATGCTGCTTGCCATCGAGTGCCGTCTCAACCGCCTCTCCGGCATCCTTGAGCGCATCGGGGCCGGATTGGCCCCTGCGGCATCCTCGCCGAGCCTTGAGGGCTGCGCGCTCTTTGATGCGTGGCATATCGCCAAGACGACCAACGATGTTCCCCGACTGCTCGATACGGCCTCGAGCGATAACCCGTGGGCCAAGCCGGGAACGGTTTCGTGCCAGCCGGGCGGCGAGTGGGACGTGCGCACCCGTTTTGCGCGAATCGTTGAGGCGCTCAACGTGGTCACGCGGCTCGACTATACCTATCGGGCAAACGTTGCCGAGGGGATTATGCTCGTTCGGTTTGGGCAGTCTGTCGTTGATGCCATGCCGCAACGTGAATACGACGCTCAGGATGACGCCTGGCGCGAGCTGGACGAGGACACGCGCGCGATCTGGGCCGCGGAGCACGATGCGCGCGTGGCACTCACGCTTGCGGCAGCGTGTTTTGCCGCGGGCACCTGCATCACGCGCTGCTATGTGCAGATTGCTGCTCCCGACAGTGAGCAGGGCGAGCGCGTTGTTGCAACGTATTTCTTTGGGCGTGCGGCCTATCTGGCCGATTGCGTGCCTGTCGCCAAGGATCTTGAGAGCATGGACATGGACGATATGTCGTGCAAGCGTGTACTTGAGGCGTATGAGTCAACCGCTCCGGAGACGATTGAGCCTGCGGAGGTTCATGCTCGTCCGCGTGATGACCATCGCACGCTGCCGCCGGCGCTGCGCGATCTGCTGCTTGCCGATACGGCTGACGAGTTGGAGGTCATGGAAGAGGACGACGACCCATACGTGGCCCGTGTTGTTGAATTGCGCGAGCAGGCAAAAGTCGACCGTACAGGTGCTTTTGAAGGCTTTTCCCGGCTCGTCGAGGAGTTGGAGGCTAAGTGCGCCGTCGCCGAGCTTTTGGCGACAGGTCCGGTTCAAACGCAGTTTTGCGATAACCAGCTGGTGCGCATGGTGCTACCGGTGTTGGAAGAAGACCGCTCTGTGCGAATCCTTCGTGCGCCCGATGCGCTGTACTTTGCCCAGCACGAGATCTGCAGCTTTTACGCCGAGCAAGAGGACTTTGAACGAGCGCTGCCCGAGGTGCGCCATCTTTACGATCTGGCGCGCTCGTCCATGCAATCGCACTTTGCGCTCATCAACGTGCTTGCGCGTCTGGAGCGCTTTGACGAGATTATCGAGGTGGCGCGCCACGGCCTACGTATTGCCAGCGATCGTTCTGCAATCGGCTACCTGTTCTACCGCTTGGCGTTTGCCTATTGGAATTGCGATCAGCTCGACCTGGCGCTGGCTTGTTACCGTCTGGTGCCGCGCGGCGAGGAGTCGGGCAGTAGCGCGCTGGAAGAAATGCAGGGCCTTATGAACGAGATGGGCGTCAGCGAGCCTCCGACGTTCGAGGAGGCGGTCGAGACCATCCGCAAGGCTGGACTCGAGCTGCCGCCAGTGTCCGTCGTGACGAATCAGCTGGCAGATGCCGCTGTTCAACTGGTCGACAACGGCTTCTTTTTCCTGGCACGCGGTTGCATCTTCCAAATGTGGCGCACCATGGGCAACGACGAGCTCGGCTCCCTCAACCGCTCGCTGGGGTAGGCGAAGCTTCCAAGGAGGAAAGGATGCTAGGCAATTAGAAAATTTCCTCTTGCCCATCCTTGGCTGTTTGGTTACTATAGAACGGCTGTTACGGAGAGCTGACCGAGAGGCCGAAGGTGCTCGCCTGCTAAGCGAGTATGCCCCAAAAGGGCATCTGGGGTTCGAATCCCCAGCTCTCCGCCAGTAAGACTTTAAAGAAGGGTTCCGAAAGGGGCCCTTTTTTAGTTGAACCACGTTAGCTGGGGATTCGAACCCGAGAGGGCACGGGCGTTAAGCAAACGCGAAAGCGTTTGTAGCCCGTGGGCGAAAAGCCGCCAGGCTTTGAAGCCGGAGGGCACGCGCAGCATGCCCGGACATCCCCAGCTCTCCGCCAGTTTAACTTTAAAGAAGGGTCCCATTGGGGGCCCTTTTTTATTATCGAGAAAGGGCGCTGGGGATTCGAACCCTCAAAAAGGAGGCATCCTTTCGGACGCCTCCTTTCAGTGGACTTATTATTCTTGCGCCCTACATCTCAGGAGCCTTGGCTACGGTCTCGCTCTCTGCCGCAAGTGGCCGGTTGTCGATGCGGCGGCCCAAGCGATCGAGCTTCACGAGCAGCCATTCAATGGGATTCGGCCCCGAGCCTTCCTCGTCGGCAACCAGGTCCATGACGGCGACCTTGGTGCCGTCCTGCTTGAGCGTAACGCTGCCTACCTTGTCGCCAACATGCACCGTGCCCGAAAGGTCATCGTAGCTAACTTTTTCGGTCACTTCGCCGGCGAGTGAGAACACCGTTGCCTGTGCGGCGGGGTCGGCGAGCGTGGCGTCGATTGTCTTATCCGTCCAGTCGGTTTGACTAATGCGCGCCATAAGCGGGTTGCCGTTGGCGGTCTTTTCTTGCGTGTTGGCGATTGCGACCGTCACCTTGTGGTCGTAGTACCAGTTGACAAGGGTGGCGGTATCGGTAAAGCGCTGATCGGTGGTGGTGGAGTTCAAAATAACGGTGTAGATCTCGTCGCCGTCGCGGTTGTAGGCGCTCGTAAAGCAATAGCCCGCGTCGTCGGTGGTGCCGGTCTTGCCACCGATGTTGCCATCTTGGCCCAGCAAATAGTTATGCGTGTCCATGGAATGCGAATGGTCGGTGCCGTCGGCGCCCGTGACCTCGATCCAGGAATCCTCGCTCGCTACGACCTCGCGGATCGTGTCGTTTTTCATGGCCTCCTGCATCATCAGCGCTACGTCGTGTGCGGTTGAGTGCATATCGCCAGCCCACTCATCAAAGTCCAGACCATGCGGGTTTTCAAAAAGCGTACCGGTGCAGCCGAGCTTCTTAGCGCGCTCGTTCATGGCCTTCACAAATGTGGCCTCGGCGTCTTTGGTCTTAGGGTCGATCTTCTTGCCCACATATTCGGCGAGCACGATGGCGGCGTCGTTGCCCGAGGGAATCATCAGGCCGCGCAGCGCCTGCTCCACGGTAAGCTTGTCGCCTTCGAGCAAGCCGGCGGTCGAATTGCCCACGGTGGCTGCGGCGTTGCTCACCGTGACCTTCTCGTCCATCTTGCAATTCTCGACGGTTAGGATTGCGGTCATGACCTTGGTGATCGAGGCAATCTTGACCTGCTCATCGGCGTCGCGGGCATAGTAGACGGTGCCGTCTTTGCCCATGACGAGGGCATTGGTCGCATCGATATCGGGCAGGTTTTCGGCCGTGATACCGCGCACATCGGCGGTTTTGCCGCAAACATTGTCGGTCGTGAGCACTTGGGCGCCGGCGACGGTGGGCACGCCAGCGGCAAGGGCGATAGCGCAGACAAAGCCGGCGGCAAGCTGGGCTGAGCGCTTTGCAAAAGGGGTGAGGGACTTCACGGATTTCGCTTTCGACGGGATGGTCTTTTCTGGAACTAGAGTATATCGTTTGCCGGCGTCGGCGATCATCGCGTGCGTGCGTGGCCCACATCCGCTCCCGAACGGGCACAAGGGTGCTTAAGGCCGACTTAATCACCCACGCTTGTTGTGTGTGGCGTGCGTCGCCTCGGGCATAATGGAGCGCGAGAGGAGCACGCATGAACGAGCGCATTTTGGTAGTTGATGACGAAAAGGCCATCGCCGACTTGGTTGGTATCTACCTTACAAAAGAAGGCTTTGACGTACAGGTCGCCTATAGCGGGGCCGATGCTGCCAAGGCAATCTTGGAGCAGGAGTTCGATCTGGCGCTGCTGGATGTCATGCTGCCCGATATCGATGGCTTTGAGCTGCTGCGTACGATCCGTTCCAGCCATACCTATCCCGTGATCATGCTGACGGCGCGCGATGCCCAGCAAGACAAGATCGAGGGCCTTTCGCTTGGCGCGGACGATTACGTGGTTAAGCCGTTCCGCCCGCTGGAGCTCATCGCGCGCGTGCACGCTCAGCTTCGTCGCTACACCAGCTATGGTAGCCGTGCACAGGCGGCCGAGTCGCCGACCATCCAGTTCGACGGCCTAGAGATCAACCGCGATGCCCGTTCCGTAACGGTGGACGGTGCGCCGGTTCGCCTCACGCCCATCGAGTATTCCATCTTGCTGTATCTGGTCGAGCATCGCGGCAGTGTGGTGGCCGTGGAGGATCTGTTCCGCGCGGTGTGGAACGAGGATTTTATGCCCGGCTCCAACAATACGGTGATGGTGCACATTCGCCACCTGCGCGAAAAGATCGGCGATGACGCTCAAAAGCCGCGCTTTATCAAAAACGTCTGGGGCGTCGGCTACATCATCGAATAACGCCTTTGATGGTGGGGAAGTGGATATGACAAAAGACGATAGGCAGGCATTCGAGGTGCCCGATCGACTCTTTGAATACGTGAGGTCGGTCGTCGACAACCGCGCGCTTGCAACGGTGCTGCTCTTTTTGCTGAGCCTGCTGCTGATTGGCATCGACAACATCGTCGGAATCTTGGCGGTGCTGCTTGTCGGCTTTTTGCTGATCGATCGATTTGAGATCGTGTGCCGCTGCGTGGTGATTGGCGGCGCCGCGTGGGCCATGACGTTGGCGATTGGCGCCATGGCGCTCGGCGGCATCGAAGGGCCGGTGTTGTTCGATGCCGGCTTTGTATTCAACATGCTTGGCTTTGTGCTGGCGCTTGCCGCGTGCGTGCTGTTCTTGTGCGGCCGCGCCCTGTACTACCAGGGCTACGAGCAGGGCGAGCAGCATGCCGATTGTGTGCTGGCTGCTCGTATTCAAGATCGCCTGATCGATCACCCCGACACCTGGGACAACATCGACGGCGACTTCTTGGAGGTCGAGGGCGCCCTTAACCGCGTGCGTGACCGTGAGCACAAGGTGCAACAGGCCTTGCGTGACGAATCTCATCGCAAGGACGATCTGGTCACGTACTTGGCACATGACCTACGCACCCCGCTTGCCAGTGTGGTGGGCTATCTTTCGCTGCTGCAAGAGGCTCCTGAGCTGCCGGTTGAGCAACGTGCGCACTTTACGGGCGTGGCTCTCGACAAAGCGCACCGGCTCGATGCGCTCATCGAAGAGTTCTTCGATATCACGCGCTTTGACTTCCACGATATCGTGCTCACGCGCGGCTATGTTGATCTGGGGTTGCTGCTGGCTCAGGTGGCTGACGAGTTCTATCCCATCCTCAACGAGCAGCATAAGGAAGCCCAAGTTGATATTCGCGAGGACCTGACGGTGCTCGTGGATGGCGACAAGATGGCTCGCGTGTTCAACAACATCATGAAAAACGCCGTTGCCTATAGCTATGAGGGCTCGACCATCACGATCGAGGCCAGACGCCGGGACGACGGTGGCGTGCGCGTGCGCTTTATCAATCAGGGCGATCCCATCCCTGAGGCAAAGCTCAAGGTGATCTTTGAGAAGTTCTATCGCCTGGATGCGGCGCGTGCGACCAATCGCGGCGGCGCTGGACTGGGGCTTGCCATCGCCAAGGAGATCGTATGCGCGCACGGCGGTACCGTTGCATGTGAATCGACGCCCGAACACACGATATTCACCATCGAGCTGCCCGCCGCATAACCAGTGTGCCCTTACAAACACTTGACAATGCGCTCACGTGCATATGAGCCGCGATTCCTACTATCGATACTGCTGAATTGATATCGATGTGGAGGTATGCGGTATGACGGCTGCTGCGGCTGTGGAGCCCACGGAGCTTGAAGAACTCATGAAAGCGCAGGCCGAGGCCGCGCGCGAGCGCGAGGTTGGGGATGCGACTCGCCCCACGGCAGAGGATCTTGCCGCCTCGCCGACGCGCATCGATGTCGAGGGCCTCGACCTGTTCTATGGCGACCATCATGCGCTCAAGGACGTGAATATCAAGATCCGCGACAAGCAGATCACCTCGTTCATCGGTCCATCGGGCTGCGGCAAGTCGACGTTGCTGCGCTGCTTTAACCGCATGAACGACGGCATCAAGGATTGCCGCATCGAGGGCAAGATTGCGCTCGATGGTCAAGATATCCTGGGCGACTACGACATCTGCCGCTTGCGCCAGCGCGTGGGCATGGTGTTCCAGCGCCCCAACCCGTTTCCCATGAGCATCTACGACAACGTCGCCTACGGTCCTCGCGGCATGGGAGTGCGCGACCGCGTCGTGCTCGACGAGCTGGTCGAGGATTCCCTTCGTCGCGCTGCGCTATGGGATGAGGTCAAGGACAAGCTCAAAGAGTCGGGTCTGGGTCTTTCGGGCGGCCAGCAGCAGCGTCTGTGCATCGCCCGCGCACTTGCCGTGCAGCCCGACATTCTGCTGATGGACGAGCCGACCTCGGCACTCGACCCTGTGTCGACGCTGGTGGTGGAGCAGCTGGCCTGCGAGCTCAAAGAGACCTGCACGCTCGTGGTCGTTACGCACAATATGCAGCAGGCGGCGCGTATCTCCGATTCGGTCGCATTCTTTTTGCTGGGTGAGCTGGTGGAGCACGCGCCCACCGCGCAACTCTTCAAGAATCCGACCGATCCGCGCACGGCGGATTATTTGACGGGGCGTTTTGGCTGATACCATCTAGTAAAGGTACCTTTAGGGTTAAGATGCGGTCATGCCGGCCGCAAAGGGGTTCAACATGATCTATTACGTCGAGGACGATGACAACATCAGGGATTTGACGGTCTATGCGCTGCGCAAGCAGGGGATTGAGGCCGAAGGCTTTTCGTGCGACGGTGAGTTTAAGGCTGCCGTGGCGCGACGGGTACCCGATGCCGTCCTGCTCGACATCATGCTGCCCGATACCGATGGCTTGGCGATTATGCGTCGACTGCGTGCCGATCGCCTGACGGCGACGGTGCCCATCATGATGCTTACCGCCAAGGATACCGAGCTCGACAAGGTGATGGCGCTCGATGGCGGTGCCGACGATTACCTGACTAAGCCGTTTTCGCTCATGGAGCTCGCCAGCCGCTGCCGCGCACTGCTGCGTCGCGGCGGCATGGTCAAACAGGCAAGCGATGTGCTCAGCGTGGGCGACATCGTGCTCTCGCCCAGCCATCGCGAGGTGACCGTTGCCGGCGAGTCGCTTAAGCTCACCCTGCGCGAGTTCGACCTGCTCGAGTACCTCATGCGCAAGCCCGGCGTGGTCTTTACCCGCGAGTCGTTGCTGCAGAGCGTGTGGGGCTGGGACTTCGACGGCGGTTCGCGCACCGTTGACGTGCACGTGCAGACGCTTCGCCAAAAACTGGGCGAGCATGCCAGCGCCATCGAGACCGTGCGCGGCGTGGGCTACCGCTTGGCCGAGCCTTCTGCCGGTGATGGTGCCGAAGGTGACGACACCGCGGCCACCGCATCGGAGGAGTAACCCGTGGTCTTCGCCCCCCAGGGAAAACATACGCTGTCGCACCGCGTTTTTGTGACGATCTTTGTCTGCGCCATGGCGGTTATCGTGGCGTTTACGGTGCTGGGTGCGTTCTTTGTGCAAAACACCTTGGCGGATGCCACGAGTGCCAACCTGGCGCAAGAAACCGAGCTCATTGCTGCCGCCCTCGACGAGCAGCAGGAGCCCATCCCGTTCTTGCGTAGCCTCGATCGAGAGGACTTGCGCATCACGCTGATTAACAAGGATGGATCGGTTGCCTACGACAACGAGGCGTCGCCTTCCACACTGCCCAACCATGGCGATCGCCCCGAGGTCATCGAGGCCTTTGAGAGTGGTTCGGGTTCCGCGGAGCGCGCAAGCTCTACGCTCGACGAGATTATGCTGTATCGCGCCGTCGCCCTTGATAACGGCCAGGTTGTCCGCTTGGCGCAGGCCCAGCCTGGCGTTGCGGCGATTTTGCTGTCGATGGTGGCGCCGATGCTGCTTATCGCAGCAGCGGGTGCGGTACTCTCGTTTTTTATGGCGCGCCGCGAGTCCCGTGCCATCATCGCGCCGTTGCAAGAGGTGGATTTGGACCACCCACGCCGTAGCTATGAGCACGCCTATGCCGAGATGGTCCCCATGCTTGAGCGTATTGAGTCGCAGCGCCAGGAGCTCAAGCGCCAAATGGCGGTGCTGGCGGACAACGACCGTATGCGCCGCGAGTTCACGGCGAATATCACCCATGAGCTCAAGACGCCGCTTACGGCGATTTCGGGCTATGCCGAGCTCATCGCAAACGGCATGGTCGAGGGCGAGGGCGACCTGCGCAACTTTGGCGGTCGCATCTATCGTGAGGCGGGCCGCTTGGCAGCGCTTGTCAACGATATCCTTACGCTGTCTAACTTGGACGAGGCCGAGCGTGCAACTGAGGGCGAGGCGGTGCCCATTGGTTCCACGGAGCCTATTGAGCTCTCGCGTGCCATCTACGCGGTTGAGCAGCGTCTTGAACAGGTCGCCCGTCAGGCGAATGTGACGATAAGTCATGAGACCAAGCCTGTGGTCATCGAAGGCGTGTCGCGCTTGATTGACGAGCTCATCTATAATCTGGCGAGCAACGCCATCCGCTACAATCGACCCGGCGGTGCGGTTACGCTGCAGTGCGGCACCAACGACGAAGGCCATCCGTTCCTTGCGGTCGCCGACACGGGAATCGGTATCGCGCCTGAAGAACAGGGCAAGGTATTTGAGCGGTTCTATCGCGTGGACAAGAGTAGGTCCAAGGCGCGCGGCGGAACCGGTCTGGGGCTTGCAATTGTCAAGCATGCGGCCCTGTATCATCACGCCACGCTCGATCTGTCGAGCGAGTTGGGCGTGGGAACCACCATTACGGTGACGTTTCCCATACGGCAGGACGAGCCATTCGCATAGCGATACAACATAGATATTGATGCAGACGCCGCATTTGACTTTCGGGTGCGGCGTTGTTGTGCAATTTTACGATTGCTTCCGACATTTTTACAGGAGAGCCTGTTTCTTATGTATAGAGTTTGGTCTCGGTAAAAAGATGCGATAACATACGGACAGTTTTGTCAATCCGAACTGGGGAAATGAAAGGCAAGCTGCATGACCCTTCTCGAACTGTTCCAGCTGCTGAAGAAGCACCTTAAGCTGGTCATCACCCTTCCGGTGGTCTGCGCGATCGCCATGGGCATCGTGTCCTTCGTTGCGATGGACAACACCTACACCGCGACGACGAGCATGTACATTCTCGCCAAAACCGACGATAGCGGTCAGATGAGCTACAACGATCTCTCGGCGAGCCAGATGCTTTCCAACGATATCGCCACGCTGCTGGATAGCGATAGCGTTAAGAGCGGTGCTGCCAATGAGCTGGGCCTTGCTGACCTGGATGACTACAAGGTGTCTGTTTCCTCCGAGACCACCACGCGTGTCATTACGCTTTCGGTTACCGGCACCGATGCCAAGGAGACGGCTAAGGTCGCAAAGGCCATGGCCAGCTCGGTGAGTACGGTCGCTCAGAACGTCGGCGCTGCCCAGAGCATCAACGTTATCGACGAGGCTAAGACTCCCGAAGTCCCCAGCGGCCCCAAGCGTATGCTGTACGTTGCTGTCGCGTTCCTCGCGGGCATCTTTATCGCAGTTGCCTATGTCGTTTTGGCAGACATGCTCAACACCCGCATCCGCGGTGCCGAAGAGGCAGAAGAGCTCCTGGGCATTCCCGTTGTTGGCCGAATTCCGGCTATGAAAGGTGGTAAATAGGCATGGCTAAGGCAAAGAACACCGATAAGCTCGTTGTACAGAATGCCGCCAAGACCCTTCTGGCCAACATCCGCTTTGCGAGCGTGGACGACCCCATTCGCACCATCACCGTTACGTCCTCGATTCCCAACGAGGGCAAGTCTACGGTTTCCATCAACCTTGCCCAGGCTATCGCCACCAGCGGCAAGAGCGTCCTGCTGGTCGAGGCTGATATGCGTCGCAGGTCCCTTGCCGATATGCTCGGCGTCCGCTCCCGCGGCGGACTCTATGCAGTCCTTTCCGAGCAGGTTTCTATTGACCAGGCGATTGTCGAGACGGGTCAGAAGAACTTCTACTTCCTCGATGCCGAGCCGCATATTCCCAATCCTGCCGACATCATCGTCTCTCACCGCTTTGCCAAGCTGGTAAAGGCACTGTCCGCCAAGTTCCAGTACGTCATCTTTGATGCTCCCCCGGTCGGCACCTTCATCGATGCTGCCGAGATCGCAAGTCTGACCGACGGTGCGCTTTTTGTCGTGCGTGAGGACTTCACCAAGCGCGAGGAGGCGCTCAACGCCATCGGTCAGCTTAAGAAGTCCGAGAAGGTCAAGCTCATCGGTACCGTTATGAACTACTGCGAGACCGAGACCAGCGAGTACTACTACTCCTACTACACCAAGGACGGTAAGAAGGTGAAGAAGGGCTCCGACGATCAGGGGACTTCCAAAAAGGGCATCTTCACCAACCGAGCAAACGTTTAGTTGATTAAGGCTGACCTATGCGTGACATTCATTGCCATATCTTGCCGGGTGTAGACGACGGCGCCGCCGATCTCGATGAGAGCTTGGCGATGCTCGAGGCTGCCAAGCGGGCCGGTGTAACCAGAATCGTTTGCACTCCTCACTGCCGTGATCCCTATTTTGATTACGACAAGATGTGGGATGCCTTTGAGCTGCTGCGTGATAACGCTGACGGTTTTCCGCTCCAGATGGGCTTCGAGGTCAACCATCGAAAGCTCGTTGAGCTTGGTATCGATGCCGCGGAGCACTTGCATTTCGATGGGACCAACGAGTTTCTGCTCGAGCTTTCGACGCATGCCGATGCGTATGCGTTTAGAGAGTACGAGAACACGATTTACGATTTGCAGTGCCGTGGTTACCAGGTGATTATCGCTCATCCTGAGCGCTATCGTGCGGTTCAAAAGGATGTAAGCGTGGCGGAGCGCCTGGTCGATATGGGCTGCAAGCTGCAGGCTTCGGCGGACTTTATTGCCGGCGGTCGCTTTGGTCGCGAGAAAAAGCCGGCACAGCGCCTGTTCGATCAGAACCTGTACAGCTTCATCGCGAGCGATGCCCATAACGTGGGTCATTACGACTGCCTGGCGAAGGCTCGCGCGAAGTTTAGCGTGCGCGGAGCTCATTTTCGCTAATATCTGTCCCTAACGTTCGCATTGAATGAAAGGGCAGCCATGGATATTCAACTTAAGACGGGATGTTTTGATGACGCGGCGTTGGTGCGCCGCGTCGTTTTTATAGACGAGCAGGGCTACGAGAATGAGTTCGACGCTATCGACGAGGATCCAAACTGCATTCATGTGACGCTCTATGTAGACGGCGAGCTTGCCGGTTGCTCGCGCGTGTTTCCCGAAGAGCTTGAGCGCGTGGCTGACGCAGAGGCCCCGGTGTTGCCGGCATGCGACATGGACGAAGGCGTTGCGGCGGGGGAGACCTACATTATGGGGCGCGTCGCCGTGCTGCCGGCTATGCGTCGTCGCGGACTGGCGAGTGCGATCGTCGAAGCCAGTGCTTCGTGTGCACGCGATGCCGGCGCTAAGCTTATTAAGCTGCATGCGCAGGAATACGTGTTGCCGCTCTATGCAAAGGCGGGCTACACGCAAATTGCCCCGGTAGATTACGAAGACGAGGGCCAGCCCCATGTCTGGATGGCCAAGCGCGTAGATGGCAGATAGAGACGTTCCTTTTCTGCCGGCGGTTGGGGACACTCCTTGGCAATTGACGCATTGGAGCGCTTAGACATACAGTTTTTCGATTCCGTATGTATATATGCGCGCTAATGGGTTATAAAATCTAAGTCTGAACATAGCAGGTCTGCGATGCGGCTCGGGCGACCGGGCCGTTTTTTGCGGACGGGGGTAGCGCGAAAGGACTGCACATGCGTCAATTTAAGACCGAGAGCAAAAAACTGCTCGACCTCATGATCAACTCCATCTACACCAATAAGGAAATCTTCCTGCGCGAGCTTATCTCTAACGCGAGCGACGCCGTCGACAAGCTCAACTTTAAGAGCCTGCAGGACCCGAGCGTCAAGCTCGACCAGGGCGACCTGGCTATTCGCGTCTCCTTTGATAAAGATGCCCGTACCATCACTATTTCGGATAACGGCATTGGCATGACCGCCGAGGAGCTCGAGCGCAATCTGGGCACCATCGCCCATTCCGGCTCCGAGGAGTTTAAGACCGAGAACGCCGAGCAGCAGGGTTCGGATGTCGACATCATCGGCCAGTTTGGCGTGGGCTTCTACTCGGCTTTTATGGTCGCTAGCCATGTGAAGGTCGTCAGCCGCGCCTACGGCGAGGATGTCGCCCATGTGTGGGAATCCGACGGTCTTGAGGGCTACACCATCGAGGACGGCGAGCGTGCCGAGCACGGTACCGATGTCATCCTGACGCTGCGCGAGAACGAGAAGCTCGATGCCGACGGCGAGGCCGAGACCTACGATCGCTTCCTGACCGAGTGGGGCCTCAAGAGCCTAATTCAGCAGTACAGTAACTATGTGCGTTACCCGATCCAGATGATGGTGTCCAAGAGCCGCCAGAAGCCCAAGCCCGAGGATGCTGGCGATGACTACACGCCCGAGTACGAGGACTACCAGGAGCTCGAGACCGTCAACTCCATGACGCCGATCTGGAAAAAGCGCAGCTCCGATGTCGAGCAGAAGGACTACGACGAGTTCTACAAGTCCACGTTCCACGACTTTGACGATCCTGCGCGCACCATCAGCTTCCATGCCGAGGGCACGCTCGAGTATGACGCCCTGCTGTTTGTGCCGGGCCGCGCCCCGTTCGATCTGTACAGTAAGGACTACGAGAAGGGCCTGGCGCTCTACAGCTCCAACGTCCTGATCATGGAGAAGTGCGACGACCTGCTGCCCGACTACTATAACTTTGTCCGCGGCGTCGTGGATTCTGCCGACGTGTCGCTTAACATCTCGCGCGAGACGCTGCAGCAGAACCGTCAGCTCAAGGCCATTGCCAAGCGTGTGGAAAAGAAGATTACCGCCGACCTTGAGGATATGCGTGACAACGACCGCGAGGCCTACGAGAAGTTCTTTGAGAACTTTGGCCGTGGCCTTAAGTATGGTATCTACTCGAGCTATGGCATGAAGGCCGATGAGCTCGCCGACCTGTTGCTGTTCTGGTCTGCCAAGGAACAGAAGATGATTACTCTGGCTGAGTATGTCAAGGGCATGCCCGAGGATCAGAAGGCCATCTACTACGCCGCCGGTGACTCGCGTGAGCGCTTGGCCAAGATGCCCGTGGTAAAGGGCGTGCTCGACCGCGGTTATGACGTGCTGCTGCTGACGCAGGATGTGGATGAGTTCACGTTCCAGGCTATGCGTGAGTACGTTGCCGCCGATATGCCCAAGATCTACGAGGACGATGCTGCCCGCGAGGCTGCCGAGAAGGCTGTGGCCGACGGCGCCGAGCCCGAGGTCGAGGATCGTCATCTGGAGCTCAAGAACGTCGCGACCGGTGATCTTGACCTAGCGACCGAGGATGAGAAGAAGGAGGCCGAGGACGCCACCAAGGAAAACGAGGACCTCTTTAGCGCTATGAAGGAGGCACTCGGTGACAAGGTCGAGAAAGTTGCCGTCTCCGCGCGCCTGACCGATGCCCCCGCTTGCATCACCACCGAGGGTCCGCTTTCGCTTGAGATGGAGAAGGTACTCCAGAAGGGACCCGAGGGCGCGCCCGACGGCATGCCCAAGAGCCAGCGCGTGCTCGAGCTCAACGCCAAGCACCCGGTCTTTGACAAGCTTGTCGCTGCCCAGAAGGCAGGCGACGCCGACAAGATCAAGCAGTACTCCGGTCTGCTCTATGACCAGGCTCTGCTGGTCGAGGGCATTTTGCCCGAGGACCCCGTTGCCTTCGCGGCGGCTGTTTGCAACTTGATGTAGTTCGGGGATACGGCACCGTAACTAGATTAGAACGAGAGTGGATAATCTCCCACTTTTGGCTCGAATGCGGGCTTGAAGTGGGAGATTTTCCACTCTCGTTTCCTTTTGAATGATTCCTCCGTCCCCAAGGGATCAATTATTTGTCGGGGTTGTGGTTTTGTGACCTGCTGAAATTAAAGATACTGTACAACTGTACGTTAATTCGTCTTCGTAGTATATTGCTACCCGCAAAACTCAATAC
>URBA01000010.1 GCA_900545905.1 uncultured Collinsella sp. | reverse complement strand
TCGTGGGCTCGGAGATGTGTATAAGAGACAGCTCCCGTTCCGCGCCGGCGACCAAGAGATCCTCAAGCAGGGTGTTGTCGACTGGCTAGGCTGCAACTACTACCACCCCACGCGTGTTCAGGCGCCGGCGAGCAAGGTCGACCAGTACGGCCTGCCGCACTTTGCCGACGAGTACGTATGGCCCGACGCCGTTATGAACGAGAGCCGCGGCTGGGAGATCTACCCGCAGGGCCTCTACGACTTTGGCATGGACTGCGCTAAGAACTACCCCGATCTTGAGTGGTTCGTTTCCGAGAACGGCATCGGCATCATGGACGAATACAAGAACCGTGACGCCGAAGGAACCATCCAGGATGACTACCGCGTCGACTTTGTACGTCAGCACCTGGAGTGGGTGGCCAAGGCCATCGACGAGGGCGCCAAGTGCCGGGGCTATCACTACTGGGCCGTCATCGATAACTGGTCTTGGGCCAATGCCTTTAAGAATCGTTACGGCTTTGTCGAGGTCGATCTCATGGACGGCTACAAGCGCCGCCTTAAGAAGTCGGCGGCCTGGCTCAAACAGGTCGCCACGACCCACGTGGTTGATTAGCGACCGGGCGAACGCCCAGACCGCGCGCCGCCGCGCGCAACACATGGCACATCTGGTGGCAGAGGGCGACAGACCACCGTGCGCATAGGAAAAGGCCGGATTTGAAAGTTAGGAGCAATCATGGCCAGTGACAACGGAAAGAGCTTCCTCGACAAGTTTGCCGAGGTCTCTGCGAAGGTGGGAAACCAGGTTCACCTGCGTTCCCTGCGTGACGCCTTCGCGACCATCACGCCGCTCTATATCCTTGCGGGTATCGCGGTTCTTATTAACAACGTCGTGTTCCCTCTGTTCCCGCTCGATGCGGCGGGCCTTGCCAACCTTCAGACGTGGGGCTCGGCAATTACGCTGGGCACCCTCAACGTCTCTGCCATTATCTTGGCCGGATTGATTGGCTACAGCCTCGCCAAGAACAAGCGTTTCGATAACCCGCTCGCTTGCGTGGTCGTCGCCATCTCTGCCTTCGTCATCATGATGCCGCAGCAGATCACCGCCTCGCTTGCCGCCACGAGCCCACTGCTCACCGACAAGATCACCTCCGCCGAGGTCACGGGCGCCCTTTCGACTGCCAACACCGGCACCAACGGTCTGTTCTCGGCTATTATCATCGCCCTGCTTTCCGTCTCGCTCTTCATCAAGATTTCTGGCGTCGAGAAGCTCAAGGTTAAGCTGGGCGAGGGCGTGCCTCCCGCGGTCTCCAACTCCTTCAACGTCATGATCCCGATGCTGCTCAACCTCGCGATCTTCGCTCTTGCCGCAGCCCTGCTCGCCGTGTGCGCCGGCACCGATCTGTGCACCATCATCTCCACGTGCATCTCCAACCCGCTCAAGAGCATCATGAACGCCGGTCCGTGGGCTGTTATCCTCATCTACACCCTTGCTAACCTGCTGTTCTGCGTCGGTATTCACCAGTCCACCATCTCTGGCGCTACCGTCGAGCCGATCCTGACCATGCTCATCGTCGACAACATGGCTACCTTTGCCGCCGGTGGCACCATCCAGCCCGATCACTACATGAACATGCAGATCGTTAACAGCTTCGCCCTCATCGGCGGCTCGGGCTGCACCCTCATGCTTCTGCTCGACACGCTCCTGTTCTCCAAGAACAAGGCTTCCGAGACCGTTTCCAAGATGGCTATCCTGCCTGGTCTGTTCAACATCAACGAGCCGGTTATCTACGGTTACCCCATCGTGTACAACCTGCCGCTCATGATCCCGTTCGTCCTTCTTCCCGATCTGTTCATCGGCATCACCTATGGCCTTACCTGCGCAGGCATCATCAGCCCCTGCATCGCCCAGGTGCCCTGGACCATGCCTCCCGTCATCAATGCCCTGCTCGCTACGGGCTTTGACTGGCGCGCCGGCGTGTGGCAGGCTCTCGAGATTGTCATTGGCATGGCCGTCTACCTGCCCTTTATGAAGATTTCCGAGAAGGCAATCGCCAAGCAGGAGGCTCTCGCCGAGTAGAACGCCTAACGTTCGTCCCTTTCACCTTTGCGGGCGCCGGTACGCGGTGCCGGTGCCCGCGGCTCTCTCCCTTGCGTAAAGATACAGGGGAGCGGGCACAATAGCCGCAAGGAATACAACCAGTTGTCGTCTGCGCGCCGCGCAGTTATAAGGAGGAAACCATGAAGAAGATCATGCTCTGCTGCAATGCCGGCATGTCCACGAGCCTGCTGGTCCAGAAGATGCAGGCCGAGGTTGCAAACCGTGGTCTGGATATTGAGGTCGAGGCTCGTCCCATGAACGAGGCCCACGATCACCTGGACGAGTGCGACATGTTGCTGCTTGGTCCGCAGATCGGCTACACCAAGGGCGATTTTGAGAAGGAGGCCGCCGGTCGTTTTCCGGTCGAGGTCATCAACATGGTCGACTACGGCCGCATGAACGCTGCCGGCATCATCGACCACTGCGTCAGCGTGATGGGCTAGGTGCTCCGCATGGAGGATATGAACGAACTGCAGATGACCTGCTTCGAGATCATCAGCTACGTCGGTACCGCCAAGAGCATGTACATCAATGCCGTGCAAAAGGCCAAGGAGGGCGATTTTGACGCCGCCGAGGAGCTTATCAAGCAGGGCGACGAGGCCTATAACGGTGGCCACGATGTTCACATGGGGCTTCTGAAGAAGGAGGCCAACGGCGAGCGTAATGGCGAGGCCCCGTTGATTCTGCTGCATGCCGAGGACCAGATGGCCGGTACCGAGACCATGCGCGTCATGGCGACGGAGCTCATCGAGGTTCACAAGCAGCTGCAGGCACTTAAGGCCTAGCCGGCGTTATCGCCGCGATGGGCCGTGCGGTCCAACAGACAACACAGTCCCTTTGACGGGCGCCGGGAGTCTCCGCCTCCCGGCGCCTTTATATTTGGGGAAGGTCTTGCGCGACCTATTAAGCGACCATTCGCGTTTCCCCAGATAAAGCCTGCCAAAACAAACCTGTCCCTTTTTGGTAAGTTTTTGCCTTGGGAGCGGTACCATACAGGCAATGTTTAAACGAGAAAGGTGGGCTCCCATGGAACCTAAGCAGTACTACATCGGCATCGACGTCGGCGGCACCTCGGTTAAGGAGGGCCTGTTCGACGAGGACGGCAACCTGCTTGCCAAGGCCAGCGTGCCCACGCCTCCCATCGTTGACGCTGCGGGCTTTGCCGCGGTGACCGAGGCTATCGACCAGGTGGTCGCCAAGGCGCAGATTCCGCGTGCCTTTGTGGCGGGCATTGGCCTGGCCGTTCCGTGCCCCATCCCGGCATCGGGCGATGCCAAGGTCAAGGCCAACATTGCCATTAACCTGCCCGAGCTGAGGATCGCCATTCAAAAGCACTGCCCCGACGCGGTCGTTAAGTACGAGAACGATGCCAACGCCGCTGCCATGGGCGAGGCCTGGCTCGGTTCTGCCAAGGGCGTGCAGAACGTCGTGATGGTCACCATCGGTACCGGCGTGGGCGGCGGCGTAATCGTCAACGGCGACGTGGTATCGGGCGTTGTGGGTGCCGGCGGCGAGATTGGCCACATGTGCCTGAACCCGGCTGAGGAGCGCACCTGCGGCTGTGGCGGCCATGGCCATCTGGAGCAGTATTCCAGCGCCACTGGCGTGGTGAGCAACTACCTTGCTGAGTGCAAGAAGGCGGGCGTCGAGCCCATCGAGCTCACCGGGCCTTCTGATTCCAAGGACGTGTTCCAGGCCTGCCGCGAGGGTGACAAGCTCGCGCTGGCAGCTGCTGATACCATGGCCGACTATCTCGGCCGTGCCCTGGCGCTTATTGCTAACGTGGTTGACCCCGAGATGTTCCTGATCGGTGGCGGCGCGTCCGCTTCGGCCGATGTCTACCTCGACAAGGTCCGCGAGCACTTCCAGCGCTACGCGCTTTCCGCCTCGCGCGAGACGCCCATCAAGGTCGCTTCGCTCGGCAACGACGCCGGCATCATCGGCGCCGCCTACGTAGCCCTGCGCGCCGCCGGTAAATAGCTGGTGCAAGGGGGTCAGGTTACTTTGCACCAACACGGTGCAAAAGGGACAGTCTTGGCCCCATGCCTGCCCCAAAATATGCCGTAGCCCTTCCGTCTGCGAAGGCTCGGCATCGGCGTGCTACCATAGCTACGTCCAAGTACACATATCAAGTGGAGGATATCCATGGCAAACGTTCTTGTCTTTGGCCACCAGAACCCCGATAACGACGCCATTATGAGCGCCGTCGTCCTGTCCCAGCTGCTCAACCAGGTTGAGTATGCCGGCAACACCTACGAGGCCTGCGCCCTTGGTCAGCTTCCGGCCGAGTCCGCCAAGCTGCTCGCCGACGCCGGCATCGCCGAGCCCCGCGTGATCGAGTCCGTCGAGGCCGGTCAGCTCGTCGTCCTCACCGACCACAACGAGTCTGCCCAGTCCGTCGCCGGCCTTAAGGACGCCACGGTCTTTGGCGTTGTCGATCATCACCGCATCGGCGACTTCGAGACCGCCGGCCCGCTGCACTACATCTGCCTGCCCTGGGGCTCCAGCTGCACCATCGTCACCAAGCTCGCCGACGTGCTCGGCGTTGAGCTTTCCGACGTCCAGGCCAAGCTGCTGCTCTCGGCCATGATGACCGACACGCTCATGCTCAAGAGCCCCACCACCACCGATGTCGACCGCGCCGTCGCCGCCAAGCTCGGCGAGCAGGTGGGCGTCGACCCGGTCAAGTTTGGCATGGAGGTCTTCCTCACCCGTCCTTCCGGCTCCTTCACCGCAGCCGAGATGGTCGGCAACGACATCAAGATGTTCGAGCCCGCCGGCAAGAAGCTGCTCATCGGCCAGTACGAGACCGTCGACAAGACCCGCGCACTCGGCATGATCGACGAGATTCGCGAGGCCATGCGCGCCTACGCCGCCGAGAAGGGTGCCGACGGCATTGTCCTGTGCATCACCGACATCATGGAGGAGGGCTCGCAGGTCCTGCTCGAGGGCGAGACCGAGGCCGCTCAGAAGGGCCTGGGCATTGCCGATGAGCACGACGGCGTCTGGATGCCGGGCGTCCTCTCCCGTAAGAAGCAGGTCGCTGCCCCCATCATGGCCGCCTGCTAGGTTTAGTCGACCAAACGCCACGACCGGATCGCGGAAGCCCCGTGCTCCGGTCGTTTTTTGTGCACGGCGCCGCGTCGTCTCTTGGATAGGCGTGCCCGTGCCGTTGAGCAAATAATGTTCAACCTGTGGTTCCGCTTTTCGGCCACGCTTGCGCGCTTGTCGTGCAGGGTAGGCTAGATGCAAGCGTAATACGTTAGAGCGCGGCGCCGCCACTTGGGCGGGCCGTGCTTTTTTAAGACGGGAGCTTTCCCGTGAAAGGAGCCGCCCATGGCAGCACCCGAGCAGCTGTTCAACGTCCGTGAGCGCAAGCGTTTTGAGCGCCATGACATTTGGGAGCGCATCGCCGAGAACGGCACGATTTCCGCCGCCGTCATGGTCTTCGCCGCTATCGCCGCCGTCATTTGCGCCAATACCGATGCCTACGAGGCCATCCATCACTTTTTGGAGACCCCGCTGTATGTGGGTCTGGGCAACCTTACGGCCGGTCTCACCGTTGAGCTATTCGTCAACGACTTCCTCATGGCGATTTTCTTTTTGTTGGTGGGCATTGAGCTTAAGTACGAGATGACAGTTGGCGAGCTCAAAAACCCGCGCCAGGCCATGCTTCCCATGCTGGCGGCCGTGGGCGGCGTCGTCGTTCCCGCCTGCATCTATCTGATCTTTAACCATGCCGGCGCGCACAACGGCTGGGCCATTCCCATGGCAACCGATATTGCCTTTGCGCTGGGCGTGCTGTCGCTTTTGGGCAACCGCGTTCCCAACGGCGTGCGCGTGTTCTTCTCGACGCTCGCTATCGCCGACGACCTGATCTCCATCGCCGCCATCGCCATCTTCTACGGTCAGAGCCCCAATCCGTTTTGGTTGGGCGCCGCCGCGCTTGTGACCTACGCGCTCGTGTGGCTCAACAAGACGCAGCATTACCGCCTTGCCCCGTATTCGGTACTGGGGCTGCTGTTGTGGTTCTGCATGTTCAAGAGCGGCGTACATGCCACGCTTGCTGGCGTCATCCTGGCCTTCACCATTCCGGCCAAGTGCGGCGTCAAGCTCGATAGTCTCACCGATTGGCTGGGCGAGTGCCTGCCGCTGCTCGATGACCGCTACGACGACGAGGCACACATCCTGGGCCAGCATGACTTTACCGTCTCGACTACCAAGGTCGAGCGCGTCATGCACCGCGTGACCCCGCCGCTCATTCGCATGGAGCGTCTGATCTCCACGCCGGTCAACTTTGTGATCCTGCCGATCTTTGCGTTCGTAAACGCTCAGGTTCGCTTAGTGGGCGTGGACATGAGCACGCTGCTCACCGATCCGGTGACGCTCGGCGTGTACTTTGGCATGCTGCTGGGCAAGCCGATCGGCATCTTTGGTATGACGTTTGCCCTGGTTAAGCTTAAGGCCTGCGAGCTGCCGCACAATGTCAACTGGCACATGATTGCCGGCGTGGGCATTCTGGGCGGTATCGGCTTTACCATGTCGATTCTCATCAGCGGCCTTGCCTTCCCGACGGCCCAGTTTGAGGTTCTTGCAGCCAAGGCCGCTATTCTCGCCGGTTCGGTCACCGCAGCCGTGCTCGGCATGATCTACATGAGCGTGGTCTGCAAGCATCCCTCGCCCAAAGACGAGTAAGAGCGCGAAAACCGGCTCCAGAACCGATTCGGGCGCGTCCAAAATGCGGATTCTGGCGGTGCTTGCCGCCTGCCAGACACGCCAGTGGTCAAAAAACGCCGTTTGTGAGTACTGTCACAAACGGCGTATCATTTTAGGTGCGGAAAATAATGAACAAAGTTATAAGAACTGTACGTTAATGAGTGACCATCGACTTCCAATTTGGCGCTAGCTGACGGTGATTAGGAAGTTTCAAGTCGAGTTTTGCCGATTTCGACCAAAAATCGCTGCTACTAAAAAGGTAACAGTACTCATATTTGCCCTTTTTTGGCCACAAGCCCTAAAACAAGCCTCGCCAAGGTCGGGAAGCGGGCCAAATTGCCGGCCTCGAGGCTTATTCCACCGTTCCGTAGACGGCGCCCCAGCCGTGGGCGGCCAAGGCGGAGTTGAGCTGGTCGCAAAGTGACTGGCGGTCGTAGTAGCCGGGCGGCAAAAGATTCACGATCTCCATGAGGTCGGGCGCCAGGTCCAAGATTTCGGCCTGTACGATCAGATCCAGGCGGTCGATGGCGTGGCGGTCGTAAAACAGTCCGTCGACCAGGCGCTGCAAGTCGCCGAATTCCTCGGCCTGAAACGATCCGTACTCCATAGTGCCTCCTTGGGCGCCCCACGCCGGCATGCGCGGCGATTCGTAATTGATTGCGATGAACTTAATCTATCACGGCTTCATAACGTTGCGACGATGGCGGTCTATACTTAGACGAACTGCAACGTACCGCTTCGCGAAAGGTCGCACCCCATGCAGACGATCTACCAGAAGATGGAAACCACCGAACTCGATGCCGCCATCGAGGCGCTCAAAGCCGAGGTCGCCGAGGTCAAGGCCAAGGGCCTGGCGCTCGACATGGCCCGCGGCAAGCCGTCGCCCTCCCAGGTGGACATCTCTCGACCCATGCTCGATATCCTCAATGCCGATGCCGATCTGCACGACGGCAACGTCGACTGCTCCAACTACGGTTGCTTTGAGGGCATTCCCTCGGCACACAAGCTGGCGGGGGAGTTCCTGGGTTGCCCCGCCGAGCAGACGCTCGTACTGGGTTCGTCGAGCCTGCTGATCGAGCACGATATCGCCGGCATGTTCTGGCGCTGCGGCTCGTGCGGCAGCGAGCCTTGGGAGGCTTATGAGACCGCGCATGACGGCAAGAAGGTCAAGTTCCTGTGCCCTGTTCCCGGCTACGACCGCCACTTTGGCATCACTGCCGACTTGGGTATCGAGAATGTCCCCGTCGCGATGACCGACAACGGCCCCGACATGGACGAGGTCGAGCGCCTGGTTGCCGCCGACGACTCCATCAAGGGTATCTGGTGCGTGCCCAAGTATTCCAACCCCACGGGCATCACCTTTAGCGAGGACACTGTGCGCCGCTTGGTCGAGATGCCCACGGCCGCGCCCGATTTCCGCATCTTCTGGGACAACGCTTACTGCGTGCACGACCTGTACGACGAGACCGACGAGCTCGCAAACATCTTTGACCTCGCTCGCGCGGCGGGCACCGAGGATCGCGTGGTGGCCTTTGCCTCGACGTCCAAGATCACCTTCCCGGGCGCCGGCATCGGCTTTATCGGTGCGAGCCCCGCGGTCATCGCCGAGTTCTCCAAGCGCCTGAAGGCCGGTCTTATTAGCGCCGATAAGCTCAACCAGCTGCGTCACGTGCGTTTCCTTCCCACCATCGAGGCGGTCAAGGAGCACATGAAAAAGCATGCCGAGTTTCTGCGCCCGCGCTTTGAGGCCGTTGAGCGCAAGCTCACCGAGGGCCTGGGCGATACGGGTTGCGCCACCTGGACGCATCCCCGCGGCGGTTACTTTGTGAGCTTTGATGGTCCCGAGGGCTCGGCCCAAAAGGTTGCCGCGCTTTGTGCCGACCTGGGCGTCAAGCTCACGCCGGCTGGTGCCACCTGGCCTTATGGCAAGGATCCGCGCGACACCAACATCCGCATCGCGCCGAGCTATCCCACGGTCGAGGACCTGGAGGCTGCGCTCGATGTGCTGGTGCTGGCTGTCAAGCTCGTCGCTGCCGAGCTTGCGCGTGCCGAGCGCGCCTAACGCGTAGGGCCCCGCAAGTCCGCGCCTAGTACTATCCGCACTTTCGATACGTAAAGGAGCGTATACATGGATTTGGGTATTTCCACCAACCCCACGCCAGAGCTCTACACCATTAAGGTGACCGGTGAGATCGATATCTCTAACGCCGATAGCCTGCGCAATGCCATCGACCTGGCGCTCGAGCAGCCCACTGAGGCCGTTGAGCTCGATTTTGCCCAGGTGAGCTACATCGATTCGACGGGCATTGGCGTGCTTGTGGGCGCCGCACACCACGCAGCTGATCATGGTAAGCGTTTTAGCTGCGTCAACGTGCAGCCCCCGGTGATGCGCGTGGTTCAGCTGTTGGGCGTAGACCAGGAGATTTCGATCACCGCTGCATAATCTTTGCCCCCAAAAGGGCGTGCCGTTTGGCATATGTTTGTGATGCGCTCGGACGTTTTGGCGTCCGGGCGCTATACTTGACCGAATGAATAGACGAGTTCCGGCCGAATGGCGCGGTGCGGGCTCGACTCACATCGAGCCTTGGAGGTATGTGTGTTTGGTATTGGAGAGGGTGAGCTCGCGATCATCGTGGTCTTCGGCTTTTTGCTGTTTGGCCCGGATAAGCTCCCGCAGATGGGCCGCACGATCGGCCGTGCCATCCGTCAGTTCCGCGAGACGCAGGAAAAGATGACGGCCGTTGTTCAGTCCGAGATTATCGATCCGGTGAGCGAGGCCGCGTCGGCCCCGGTCAAGCCCAAGAAGACTGCTGCGACCGACGACGATTCCGATGCGGACGAGGATGCCGTCGAGGCAGCCGCGCCCGCAAAGAAGGAGACCTTTGCCGAGCGCCGCGCCCGCCTTGCTGCCGAGAAGGCCGCAAGCGAGGGTGCTGCTGAGGGCGAAGGCGCTGTTGATGAGGCCGAGGGTACAGAGCCTGCTGCTGCCGTCGAGCCCGAGCCTGCTGCAGAGCCCAAGCCCGAGCCGGCAGAGCCCACGACGGCTGACCTCTACGCCCGTCGTCCCCGCAAGCGCAAGGCCGTCGTCGACCAGCTCGCTCGCGAGCTCGAGGTCGAGGACGATGCCGAGGCTGCTGCCGCCGACGCCCCGAAGGGAGGCGATGAGTAATGCCGATCGGACCTGCGCGCATGCCGCTCTTCGATCACCTGGGAGAGCTCCGTCGCCGCCTGACCATCGTGGTCGTTTCGGTGTTTGCCGCCGCTATCGTGCTGTACTTTGCCACGCCCGTGGTGCTCGATATCCTCGAGGATCCCATCCGCTCGTTTGTGCCGGACGGTAAGTTCTACATCACCACCACGCTCGGCGGTTTTGGCCTGCGCTTCTCGCTGGCCATCAAGATGGCCGTGGTCATGTGCACGCCCATGATCATCTGGCAGATTCTGGCGTTTTTCCTGCCGGCGCTTCGACCCAACGAGCGCAAGTGGGTCGTGCCCACGGTGCTCGCCTCGACGGTGCTGTTCTTCCTGGGTGCCATCTTCTGCTACTTCATCATCATCCCGGCGGGCTTTGAGTGGCTCATCGGCGAGACCTCGGCTGTCGCTACGGCGTTGCCCGATCTGGAGAACTACGTCAACATGGAGCTGCTCTTTATGATCGGCTTTGGCGTGGCGTTTGAGCTGCCGCTCATCATCTTCTATCTGTCCGTCTTCCACATCGTGTCCTACGCTGCTTTCCGCGGTGCCTGGCGTTATGTATACGTTGGCCTGCTCGTGGGTTCGGCTGTGATCACGCCCGACGGCTCGCCCGTTACGCTGGGTCTCATGTATGGCGCCCTGCTCTCGCTCTACGAGATTTCGCTCGCCATCGCCCGTGTGGTCATTACCGCGCGCGAGGGCAAGGAGGGCCTGTTTGTGAGTCGTCTGGACCTGTTCTCGGACGATGAGGACGACGAGGAGTAAATCGGTATGCACGAGGTTGGCATTGTCAACGGCATACTCGATACAGTGATTCGCGCGGCGCGTGGGGCGGGGGCCTCGCGCGCCGTTTTGGTAACGCTTCGTATCGGGGATATGACCGAGGTCGTGCGCGAGGCACTCGACTTTGCGTGGGAGACGTTTCGCGATGAGGACCCGCTCACGCGCGGCTGCGAGCTTGCCGTGGAGGAGGTCCATCCACAAAGCGAGTGCCTGGACTGCGGCGAGGTCTTTGAGCACGACCGTTTCCATTGTCGCTGCCCCCAGTGTGGCGGCGCCAACGTGCGCCTGCTGCACGGCCGCGAGCTCGATATCGCAAGTATCGAAATCGAAACCCCCGACGATTAGCCCGCTAGCCATCTAATGATGGGGTATAAAGGGGCCAAAGTAAGGAGCGCTAAGTATGGCCGAGAAAACGATTGATATCGCGTCGCCGATCCTGTCGCGCAACGAGCGCCTGGCAGATCAGCTGCGTCAGCGATTTAATGAGGCAGGCACCTTCGTGATCAATGTGCTGTCGAGCCCCGGCTCGGGTAAGACCACCACGATTCTGGGCACCAACGAGCGCCTGCGTGACAAGGCCGGCCTACGCTGTGCCGTCATCGAGGGCGATATCGCCTCGGATGTCGACGCCATCACCATGAAGGAAGCCGGCATGCCCGCCATCCAGATCAACACGGGCGGTCTGTGCCACCTCGAGGGCAACATGATCATGGAGGCTGTCGATGCCTTCGACCAGGCTGTGGGTCTGGAGAACATCGACGTCATCTTTATCGAAAACGTGGGTAACCTGGTCTGCCCAGTCGACTTTGACCTGGGCGAAAACCTGTCCATCATGATTCTCTCGGTGCCCGAGGGCGACGACAAGCCCATCAAGTACCCGGGCATCTTCCAGCACGCCGGCGCGCAGCTGCTCAACAAGGTCGACGTGGCCCCGGCTTTCGATTTTGACATGGATAGGTATACTAAGACACTCGATGACCTCAATCCGCAGGCGCCGCGGTTTGCCGTGAGCGCGCGCAAGGGCGAGGGCATGGATGCCTGGTGCGATTGGCTCATCGGGCAGATTGAGCAAGCAAGGGCGTAAGTCGGCCGCCATACGGGCGGGCGTAGCCGCAGAGATACGAGATAGGAGCCTCTTTTGAAGCTCATCATCGCCGAGAAAAACGACGCCGCGCGTCAGATTGCCGAGCGTCTGTCCACGGGCAAGCCCAAAAAGGACAAGGTGTACAACACCGCCATCTACCGTTTTGAGTGGAAGGGCGAGGAGTGCGTGACGATCGGCCTTGCCGGTCACATCCTTGCGCCCGATTTTTGCGACAGCGTGCTGTTCGATAAAAAGCTGGGCTGGTATTCGGTCACCGAGGACGGCGAGATGCTGCCGGCCGATATGCCCGATGGCCTGGCACGTCCGCCCTACGACACCAAGCGCAAGCCGTTTCTTGCCGATGGTATCTCCATCAAGGGCTGGAAGCTCGAGAGCCTGCCTTACCTCACCTGGGCGCCCGTCATTAAGCTGCCGGCCGAGAAGGAGCTCATCCGCTCGCTCAAGAACCTTGCCAAGAAGTCCGCCAGCGTCATTATCGCCACGGACTTCGACCGCGAGGGCGAACTGATCGGTTCGGACGCCCTCAACAAGGTGCGCGAGGTTGCGCCCGACTTGCCGGTCGCCCGCGCCCAGTATTCTTCGTTTACCAAGGCCGAGATTACGCAGGCCTTTGATAATCTCGTCTCGCTCGACCAGAACTTGGCCGACGCCGGCGAGAGCCGTCAGCACATCGACCTCATTTGGGGCGCGGTGCTCACGCGCTACCTGACGCTCGCCAAGTTTGGCGGCTTTGGCAACGTGCGCTCCGCCGGCCGCGTGCAGACGCCGACGCTTGCCCTGGTGGTCGAGCGCGAGCGCGAGCGCATGGCGTTTGTGCCCGAGGACTATTGGCAGATTCGCGGCATGGGTGCCGCTCAGGGTGCTGCCGAGGATGACCGCTTTAAGATTGCGCACAAGACGGCACGTTTTACCGACAAGGATGCTGCCGAGACGGCGTACGGCCACGTCGACGGCGCTACGACGGCAACCGTCGCCGCGGTGACCAAGCGCTCCCGCAAGCAGCAGCCGCCCACCCCGTTTGCGACGACCTCGCTGCAGGCTGCCGCCGCGGCCGAGGGCATCTCACCTGCACGTACCATGCGCATCGCCGAGTCCCTCTACATGGCGGGCCTCATCAGCTATCCGCGTGTCGACAACACCGTGTACCCTGCGACGCTCGATCTGGGCGCCGTGGTGAGCGACCTGGCAAAGATCAACCCGGCGCTGGCGCCCGTGTGCAAAAAGGTACTCGCCGGCCCCATGAAGCCCACGCGCGGCAAAGTCGAGACCACCGACCACCCGCCCATCTACCCCACGGGCGAAGGCGATCCGTCCACGCTCGATGGCGGCCAGCGCAAGCTCTACGACCTCATCGCCCGTCGCTTCCTGGCGACGCTCATGGGTCCCGCGACTATCGAGAACACCAAGCTCGAGCTCGATGTGAACGGTGAGCCGTTCGTGGCCTCGGGCGACGTGCTCGTGACCCCGGGTTTCCGCGAGGCGTACCCGTACGGTCTTAAGCGCGATGAGCAGATGCCGCCGCTTGAGCAGGGCGACACGGTCGACGTGTTCGACATTAAGCTTGAGGCCAAGCAGACCGAGCCGCCCGCGCGCTACAGCCAGGGCAAGCTCGTGCAGGAGATGGAGAAGCGCGGCCTGGGTACCAAGTCCACGCGCGCGAGCATCATCGAGCGCCTGTACGCCGTGCGCTACCTCAAAAACGATCCCGTGGAGCCGAGCCAGCTGGGCATCGCCATCATTGACGCGCTGACGCAATTTGCCCCGCGCATCACGAGCCCCGATATGACCAGCGAGCTCGACGGCGACATGACCCGCGTGGAGCGCGGCGAGGATACCGAAGAGCATGTCGTGACGCACTCGCGCGCGCTGCTGGCCGGCGTGCTCGACGAGCTGCTCAAGCACACGCAGGAGCTGGGCGACGCCATCAGCGACGCCGTCACGGCCGATGCGCGCGTGGGCGCCTGCCCCAAGTGCGGCAAGGACCTGGTTATGAAGACGAGCGCCAAGACCCGCGGCAGCTTTATCGGCTGCATGGGATGGCCCGACTGCGATGTGACCTATCCGGTGCCGAGCGGCGTCAAGGTGAGCCCGCTCGAGGGCGAGGCTGCCGTGTGCCCCGAATGCGGCGCACCGCGCATTAAGTGCCAGCCGTTCCGCCAGAAGGCTTTCGAGATCTGCGTGAACCCCACGTGCCCCACCAACTACGAGCCCGACCTTAAGGTGGGCGAGTGCAAGGTGTGTGCCGAGGCCGGACGCCATGGCGATCTGATTGCGCACAAGAGCGAGAAGAGCGGCAAGCGCTTTATCCGCTGCACCAACTATGACGATTGCGGCGTGAGCTATCCGCTGCCGGCGCGTGGCAAACTCGAGGCGACGGGTGAGACCTGTCCCGAGTGCGGCGCCCCCATCGTGGTGGTCAACACGGCGCGCGGTCCGTGGCGCATCTGCGTCAACATGGACTGCCCGACCAAGGAGAAGAAGCCCGCCCGCGGCCGCAAGACCGCGACTAAGGCGAGCTCGGCAAAGAAGACGACCGCTGCGAAGAAGACTTCGACGGCGAAAAAGTCGACTGCCAAGAAGTCGACCACCAAGAAGACGACGGCCAAGAAGGCCGCCGACAAGTAACGGCGCAGTCGAAACATTGCCCAAAAAAACGAGCGAGGACCCCGCGATCCTCGCTCGTTTTTTTGACCGGCAGTTAGGGACGTTCTTTTTCTGCCGGCAGTTTAGGAACGTCCCTAACTGCCGGCTCGGGAACGACAAAGCGCTAGTTCACCTCGACAGGCTTGGCGCCGGGATAACGCTCCTCAAAGTCTAGGCGGTACTTATTGTCATTGGTGCCCGCCACGTTGTCGCGCGACAGCGGCGCCACGATCTCATTCTTATGGTCCGCGGGCTTTGCGTACTTTAGGCTGATCTCCCAGGCATCGCAGATCGCATCGATGCGGTTGTCCAGGTCGTCATACAGGGCAACGATGTCTTTCCAAGAGCTGTAGTTCTTGGAGCTCATGGGGACGTCCAGGTCCTCGACAATATCGTAATACTGCTCGATGGTGTCCTCCGTGCGCTCGGCGACGTCGGCGAGATTTTGACGGGTGGTACGGTCCTCTTCCAGATAACCGCCATTGAACGCCTCTGCGCAGGCACGGACCTGGTTATCGAGATCTTCGAGCAGGTCGTAGTATTCGCTCAGGCGACGGTAGAGGTTTTGCTCGGAGAGGGTTGCCTGGCTGCCATCCTCGTCGTCCTCGTCGTCATCGTCGAAAAGGCTATTGGGGTCGCTGAGAGACTTAAGGTCGTCGGAGTCGACATCATGGTGCAGCTTGGTAACCTCGGCAGTCGTCTGCGTGGCGGAGTTGTCGAACGGCTTGATCACAAAGAAGATGACCAAGGCGATGATGATTGCCAGCAGCACAACGATAACGGCGACAAGCGCCCTGGTAGCGCTCTTTTTTGCGGCGGGGGCCTGCGGTGAACCAGACGCGTATGTAGGCGCCGGTTGCTGTTGGGGCTGTCTCTTATACACATCTCCGAGCCCACGAGACTACGCTGCATCTCG
>URBA01000009.1 GCA_900545905.1 uncultured Collinsella sp. | reverse complement strand
TAGCTTCGTCGGCAGCGTCAGATGTGTATAAGAGACAGGCACATACTTAATGCGGACGTCCGCGGCGTTGAGATCGTCGACCAGGCGCGACAAGGCAGCATCGCGCTCCCCGCCCTCGGCGATGAGCGCGCACTTGATGGGAAAACCAGTGCGTAGCGCCTCGGCGGCAGCACGACGACCTTCGATAAACTCGCCCTTGGGAACCTCGACGTTATCGCGGCTACGCTCGCGCTGCGGGCGAGCAGCCTGTGAGCGCTCGCGCTGGCCCTTGGGAGCGGCAGCGCGATCGTTGCGGCGAATCGGACGCGAGCCAGAAGCGGCCTGCTTGCCGCCACGAGGCGCACGCTTGCGATTGTCGGCCATAAAGCGACCTCCTAAATACAACTATCAAACGAAACAAATAGACCGACCGCCCGAGGTGCGGCAGATTGCCTTGAAAGAGGAGGGCATAGACCTTGAGGTCATGCCCGACGATTGAAAGGCAAGGTGCCGTGGCTCGGGCGGTCGGTACGGGTTTTCCAAGTGCCCGAGATTGCCATGAAAGAGGAGCGACACGTACTTGAGTACGCGAGCGACGGTTTGAACGGCAAGGTCGGGTGCTTGGGAAACCCGCAGGGATTAGAGAGTCTTAATTCGGGTGCCCGCGGCAGTATCCTCGATCGTCAGCCCGAGGTCCTTGAGCTGGTCGCGGATGGCGTCGGCCAGATCCCAGTTCTTGGCGGCGCGGGCCTCGGCGCGGGCCTCGAGAATCTTGGCAGCGGCCTCGTCCACGTCGTCACCCGTGTAGGCAACCAAACCGGCGGCAACGCCCAGCAGGCCCAGCGGCAACTCGACCTTGGGCTCGGGGAGCTCAACGCCAAACGTATCGAGCAGCTCGACCAGCGTATCGGCGGCGGCAAGCGCGGCGGCCTTGTCGGCAGCGTCGCCCGCCTGCTCCAGGTACTGGTTGCACTCGGTTACAAAGCCAAAGACGGCACCCATGGCACCAGCGGTGTTAAAGTCGTCGTCCATGCACTCCTTAAAGGTGGCACGGGTCTCGGCGGCCTTGGCGGCAAACGCCTCGGATGCCGCCTCATCGGCATCGGCCGTCGCATGGTTCGCGGCCCAGCGCAGGTTCTCGACCGTACCGGCGATACGCGTGAGCGAGTTCTCGGCACCCTCCAGGCGCTCCCAAGAAAAGTCGAGCGGCGAGCGATAGCTCGTCTGCAGCATCAGCAGGCGCAGGGCGGCAGCGGAGTGCTGCTCGAGGACCTCGGCCAGCGTAAAGAAGTTTCCGAGCGACTTGGACATCTTCTCGCCGTCAACCAGCAGCATGCCCGTGTGCATCCAGGTGTTGGAGAAGCCCTGGTGCCAGGCGCAGGTGGCCTGAGCGCACTCGTTCTCGTGATGCGGGAAGGCAAGGTCGGAGCCGCCGCCGTGGATGTCGATCGGAGTGCCCAGGTAGCGATGCACCATGGCGGCGCACTCGGTGTGCCAACCGGGGCGACCCTCGCCCCAGGGGCTCGGCCAGCTGGGCTCGCCGGGCTTGGCGGCCTTCCACAGGGCAAAGTCGAGCGGGTCGTTCTTGTCCTCGTTCTCCTCGATGCGCGCGCCAACCATAAGGTCGTCGATGTTGCGGCCCGAAACCTGACCATAGTTGGGATCGCTGCGCACGGCAAAGTACACATCGCCGTTATCGGCTGCGTAAGCGTGGCCCTGCTCGATAAGCGTCTTGATCATGGCGATCATGGGGCCGATCTCCTTGGTGGCGCGGGGGCGCACATCGGGATCGAGCACGTTGGCGGCGCGCATGACGCCGATAAACTTGTCGGAGAACTCCGTCGCGACCTCGGCGGCCGTTCGGCCCTGCTCGTTGGCGCGCTTGATGATCTTGTCATCGACATCGGTGAGGTTCTGGGCGAACGTGACCTCGTAGCCGCTCGCGATGAGCCAGCGACGAATCACGTCAAAGCTGATGAACGTGCGGGCATTGCCGATGTGGATGTTGTCGTAGACCGTGGGGCCGCACACGTACATGCGGACCTTGCCGGACTCGATCGGCTGGAACTCTTCCTTTTTATGGGTAGCGCTGTTGTAGATACGCATTCGTTACTCCTTAACGGTTTTCTGTAGCAGGCAGACGGCCCAGGCACCGATTCCCTCGCCCTGGCCTTCCCAACCGAGCTTTTCGGTCGTAGTGGCGGCGACGCCCACGTTTTCGACGTCGACGCCCAGGGCATGGGCAAGGTTGGCGCGCATGGCATCGCGGTGCGGGGTGATCTTGGGTTGCTGACAGGCAATGGTGCAATCGGCATCGACAAACTCGAAGCCCAGCTCGCGCGCGTAGTCCATCACGCGAGCGAGCAGCACCATCGAATCGGCACCCTCATAGGCGGGGTCGGTATCGGGGAATAGCTTGCCGATGTCTCCCCCGCGGCAGGCGCCCAGAATGGCGTCGGCCAAGGCGTGCGCGAGCACATCGGCATCCGAGTGGCCCAGCAGGCCGCGCTCGTAGGGAATGTCAACACCGCCGATGATACATCGACGCCCCTCCACCAGACGGTGGACGTCGTAGCCATGGCCAATGCGCAGGTTACTGAACATGGGGAAGGTCCTCTCCCTCGGCCATACGGCCAAGCAGAATCGCGGTTACGGGACGAAGGTCCTCGGGCACCGTCACCTTTAGGTTGTCGCGTGGGCTCTGGACGCAGCGGACGCGCCCACCCATGCGCTCGACCAGCGATGAATCGTCGGTACCGATAAAGCCCTCGGCGATAGCAGCGGCGTGAGCGCGCTTCATGGCGTCGACGCTAAAGATCTGCGGCGTCTGCGCGGCCCAATAGAGCTCGCGCGGCGGCGTCTCGACGATGTTGTCGCCATCGACGATCTTGAGCGTATCGATCGCGGGCTGACCGCACACGACACCGTCGAGGGCACGGTCGCTCACGAGCACGTCGATAGCGTGGTCGATAGCCTCGGTCGTAATGAGCGGACGGGCGCCATCGTGGATGGCGACATATTCAAAGCCCGCCGGCACCGCATGCACGCCGGCGCGGGTGGAATCCTGGCGGGTCTCGCCGGCATCGGCAAAGCTGATGGGCGTGCTATACGAATACGGGCTGATGGCCAGGCGGCGCATCTCGGCACGGCGCTCGGCAGGGCAAACCACGACGATGTGGCCGACCTTGTCGCTCCGATCGAACGCGCGGATGGACCAGCTCATGAGCGGACGGCCCGCCACATTAACGAGCTGCTTGCCGCCGGGATTTCCAAAGCGCTGGCCGCTGCCGCCGGCAACGACCACGGCGCATACGGGCGCCATTATGCGTTCCCCTGTTTGGTGCCCTTCATGCGGTACAGGGAGTCCGCAAGAATGGCAGGGTTGTTAACGCCAAAGTCGCCCAGGCGCTCCGGATCCTCGCTGATGTCGTCCATGAGCTCCTGCAGCGAGCCGTACTCGTCGACGATCTTCTCGGCCACGCCGTCGCGCACGACGGAAACGCGCGAAAGCGTGCGCAGGCCCAGCGGCGTCATGACGGAGTCCTCATCCAGATCGTCGTAGCCCAGAACCGCTGCCACGTGCTGCGGGTCGGACAGGTCCTTAGGCGTCATGCGAGCGAGCTCGGCGCGGATCTTCTCGGCGTTTGCCTCGGAGGAATCGCTTGCGTAGTCGCGGATCATCAGGTCGTATTCGGTATCCATGCTGGAGCCCGCGAGCTGCTCGAGCTGCATCTGCACGAGCTTACCCTGGTTGCCCAGTTTGACGATGCAATCCTTAAGCTCGGTCTTTGCCTGCTGCATGATCTCGAAGCTCGAGAAAATGCCGGTGATGTCGGCGAGCGTAACGTAGTCGTCGAGCTCGAGGGCCGTCAGGCGCAGCAAGGAGCGATCGAGCGACTGACGGGTGGTCTGAAGCGTGGCGACGAGCTGGTTGACCGAGCTCATGATGGTGGTGACGGGCTGGATCTCGTAGCTCTTACCGTGGACGTACACGTTGACGACGGCACGACGGGCCGAGACCGAAATTACGATGGCGTCGGTGAGCACCGACATGCGAGCGGCAGTGCGGTGACGCATGCCTGTCTCGCTCGTGGCGAGCGAGGGATCGGGGTTGAGGTGGAAGTTGGCGCGCAGAATCTGGGTGAGGTCGCCATCGATGACGATGGCGCCGTCCATCTTGGAGAGCTCGAACAGGCGGTTCGAGGTGAACGAAATGTTGAGCGGGAAGCCGTCGTTGCCGGCAGCGAGCACGTTTTCGGTGTCGCCGACGCAGATAAGGGCGCCCAGGTGACCGGCGATGATCATGTCGAGGGCGGTGCGGATCGGCTGGCCAGGTGCCGTCAGGCGAATGGCCTGCTCCATACGCTTTTGCAGCTCGTTCTTATCCAAGGCATCGCTCCCATCGTATACGCTCCATAAACGTCAATAAGTTTCTCACGGTTTGTCCCCGCGACGCTCGCGAAATCCGATGCTTACAGAATGAGCGAACACAGCTTAGGTAGCTCATTTGGGACGGGCTCTCTTGACTGTTCATGTGGTAGCATCGGGTCTCATATAAATGAGGGAGTAGTCGCGTAATCGGGCTCGCCCGCAGAGAGGGAGCCAGACTATGGGACTCGCAGAGCTCGTGCTGCTCGCCGTTGGCCTTTCGATGGACGCTTTTGCCGTATCCATCTGCAAGGGCCTTGGCATGAAGAAAATCAACCTTAAAGTCGCCGTAGTGCTCGGCCTGTTCTTTGGCGGCTTTCAGGCCGGCATGCCCGTAATCGGATGGGCGCTCGGCAGTCAATTCATGGGCATCATCGGACCCATCGACCATTGGATCGCCTTTATCCTTTTGGCCTTTATCGGCAGCAAAATGCTGTGGGAAGCCTTTACCGAAGACGAGGATGAGGGCGACGGCAAGGATGCCGAAAAGATTGACCTGGTAGAATACCTAATCCTCGCCATCGCCACCTCAATCGACGCCCTAGCCGTAGGTATCTCGTTTGCGGCACTCTCGGTCGACATCGTTCCCGCCGTATCGCTCATCGGCGTCACGACCTTTATCTTCTCCGTCGCCGGCGTGGCGATCGGCCACACCTTCGGCGCACGCTACGAAAAGCCCGCCACCATCGTGGGCGGCGTCGTGCTCATCCTCATCGGGCTTAAGATCTTGCTTGAGCATCTGGGGATTTTGGCGCTGTAACGCCAAGCACAATCGCTCAAAACTCAACGCCAGCACAAGGCCTTATGCAGAGTTTTGCATGAGGCCTTTTCGTGCAGACTTTTGCATGTCATACTACTATGCAAAAGTCTGCACGTTAGGAGATCGCCGTGGACACCCTTCCCATCACCACACCACGCCAAGCTGGCATCTACGTGCGCCAGGCACGCGAGGCTCAGGGTCTCACCCGTGCCGCCCTCGCTAAAACGGCCAGTGTTTCGGAGCGCCTGCTCGCATCGCTCGAGCTAGGAGACGCCACCGGCATTCGACTCGACAAGCTGCTGACGATTTTCAATGCTCTTGGACTGGCACTCGCCGCTCAAGGGGATATCGGCGAAGCGAAAAACGAGCGACCAGTCGACGCCCCGCATGCCAATCCGCTGCCTCGCAGCATCCCCAGGCGCCATCACACTCAACGTCCTCATCATCGCAACCGTCGTAGTACCGCCATTCCGGCTCTTGCAGATGCCCCCTTTACATCCGCACTCTACGACGAGGTCTTCGCCGATTTCGCCATGTCCAATCTCGGAGTCTCGATTGCCGCAAACGTATCTAACCAAACCAAGCCCGAGGGGAAATAGCCAATGGCCAGAACATCACTTCGGACCATTATTTGCGGCGTACCTGCGGGAACGCTCACGCAAGATGAGAACGGTCTTATCAGCTTTACCTACGATCATGACTATGACGGGCCAGCCCTATCGACCAACATTCCCGTTTCAAATCGCACATACGGACAACAGGTCATGAATCCGTACCTGTTTGGCCTTCTACCCGACAGCGAGGACCAACGAAAAGCGATTGCCACCGAATTCGACGCCAGGCCCAACAACCCCGTTGCGTTGCTCAGCCATATCGGACTCGACTGTCCGGGCGGAGTGCAGTTTTGTGCCGAAGAAGATGCCGACGCCGTCCTGCATCGCGCCGGCGAATACCGCCCTATAGACGACCACGAAATTGCTCTCCGTCTCAAGTCGATCAGAGATGACCGCGACGCATCGTGGATGGGTCTAGATGAAAGTTGGTCACTTGGAGGCAACCAGGGCAAGTTCGCGCTCGCGTTCATAAACGGCCGCTGGTGCGAATGCATGGGCTCCTCGCCCACGACGCATATTTTCAAAAATGGCGTTATCGGATTTAAACTCGAGGCTCTTAATGAGTTTGTCTGCATGAAAAGCGCCCAGCGCGCCGGTATCGCAACGGCAAACGTCGAATATCGTATGTTTGAGGACGAACCTGCCCTCATTGTTGAGCGCTATGACCGCGTGAAAGTCAAAGACGGAACGATCGGGCGCCTACATCAAGAAGACCTCTGTCAGGCACTTGGGGTGATGCCCGCCCAAAAGTACACGGCAGACGGCGGCCCGACCACCCGCGATATTCAAGAGCTCCTCGTAAATACGAGCCACCATCAACTTAACCTGTATCTGTTTACGCAGATACTGTTCTTCAACGCCATTATCGGCGCACCGGATGCGCATGCGAAAAACTATTCCCTGCTCCTTGGAAACGACGGCGCAGCCATGATGGCTCGAATGTACGATGTCGCGTCGGGTTTGGCGTATGAGCGTATGCGCCGCCGGGCGCGCCTTGCCATGAGCGTTGGCGGCGAAAATCGCGTGGGGCGCATCGGGCCTAACGCTATCCGCCGATACCACGGTATGGGCGACCCCGCGCTGGAGGCGGCGCTCACCGATGCCGGGCTATCCGAGAAGTTTTGCTTTGCGGCCATGATGGACCTCGCCTACGAGGTACCCATTTGCATGGAAGAGGTCATGGACGAATACGCCGACCTGCCCGGCATGGCGGACCTGCGCGAGCATATGCTCGGCCCCGTCCGCGAAAACTGCCAGCGCACCCTCGACCTCATCAAGGCGGATATAGGCTAGGTGTCCGTAATTTGCCATTTCCCAAAAGAAGAGAGGGGGCACCTGTCGCAAAAGACCGGGTGTCCCCTCTCGTAATGTCATTTGCAATCCGCTAGCACGTGGCTCGGGCTGCTGCTAGCGCAATCTTTACGCAGCGAGGCGCTTGAGAACGTCGATGAGCAGCTCATAGAAGCGCTCGGCAGAAGCGAGCTCCATGCTCTCGTCCGGGGTGTGGACATCGGAGAGCGTCGGGCCCACGGCGATGGCGTCCAGGCCGTGCAGGGCCTCGGCAAACAGGCCGCACTCAAGGCCGGCGTGAATGGACTCGATGCGCAGCTCGGAGCCAAAGAGCTCGCGATAGCTCTCGACAAAGATGTCGCGGACCGGCGAATGCTCGGCATAGCTCCAGCCGGGATACTCGAACTCAAATTTGGCATCGAAGCCCAGAACATCGGCGAGCGTCTGCAGGCGATCCTTGAACTCGTTCTGCAGCGAGGTGATCGAAGAGCGCGGGGACAGCATGATCTTGACCTGGTCGTCAGAGGTGGCAACCACGCCGATGTTGGAGGAAACCTCGACGGAGCCGTCGGTGGCGACGTTGCGGCGGATCACACCGTTGGGGGCAAGACGCAGGGCGCGGATGAGGGCAAGCGCGGACTTCTGGTCCATGGCCTCGACCTCGGCGTCGTCGGCAATCTCGACGGTGCAGGTAAAGCCGGGGTCGAAGACCTCGAGCTCGGCAGTGACGTCGGCGATGATGCCCTTTGCGATCTGGGCCGCGGCCTCGGCGGCAGCGTGGTCGGCATAGACCAGAACAGCCTTGCACTCACGGTTGATGGCGTTGTCCTTGGTGCCGCCGTTGAAGCTAACGATGGCGGGCTCGCCAGCAACCATCAGGCGGTCGATGATGCGGGCCATGATGAGGTTGCCGTTGCCGCGCTCCAGGTGGATATCGCTGCCGGAGTGACCGCCCAGCAGGCCGGAGATGTCGAGCGTAAGGGTGCTACCGGTCTTGTGCTCACGCACGATCGGGCAGGTGTAGGTAACGACAACGCCGCCGGCGCAGCTGACGGTGGCCACGCCCTCTTCCTCGGAGTCAAGGTTAATCATGGTGCGGGCGCTAATCTGGGACTTGTCGAGCGTCTCGGCGCCGACCAGGCCAGTCTCCTCGTCGGTGGTGAATACGCACTCGAGGGCGGGGTGAACGATCGAATCGTCATCGAGAACAGTGAGCATCAGAGCGACGGCAATGCCGTTGTCGGCGCCCAGGGTGGTGCCGTTGGCGGTAAGGACGCCGTCCTTGACGACCAGGTCGATACCATCGGTCGTAAAGTCGTGCTCGACGGAACCCAACTTGTCGCACACCATATCGATGTGGCCCTGCAGCATCACGGTCGGGGCATTCTCGGCACCGGCAGATGCAGGCTTGCGAATGATGACGTTGTAGACCTCGTCCTGGTACACATCGAGGCCGCGCTCCTTGGCAAACGCAACCAGGAAATCGCTGATGCCCTTCTCGTTGCCAGACCCACGGGGGATCGCGCTGACCTCCTCAAAGAAATGGAACAGCTGGGCGGGCTCGTAGCCGGTGATCTTGTAATCCATGGTGCCTCCTTGGCGCAACTGGTTAGACAGTAAGACATGCGACTTGTATATTCCCAGACTTAGCGTGCATAAACCAGTCGAAAACGCCGAGCGCCCTTGCATCATCGGCTAACGGCAGGGAAACGCCACTTTATCAAGATAAAGCAGGTTAGACGGGCCTCGCCGAAGGGACGTTGGACCCCTCAACCAACCTCAACGCTTGATTAACGTTTATGCATACGCCATTGGTATGTTTAATAAGATTCTTGTCCTCCGTCACGACGTAATCGGCATCGATGCGATTGGCGACGCCCAGCATCAGGTCGTCCTCAAAGTCGTTGTGATGATACTTGAACACAAAGGAGTCGAAGACCTCGTCTGCACCGACCGGGGCGATGAGGGCTAGCTCGCGCATCTGTCGAACGCATGCCCAGGCCGTTTCATCTGCCGCCGCAATGGCGTTATCACTCAGTGAGCCAGTCTTTCTTCGGCACTCCTGCTTGATTGCCGCCGAGACAAGATATGAAACGTCTTTGACCGAAAGCGACGAGGCAAACAGGGCAATCCGCTCCGAGGCGTCGGCAATCTCGATCAGATGGACGACATTTGCCGTACGGTCGGACCTGCCAGAAAAGTAATCCATCCATACGTTGGTATCGATTAACAGCTTGAGGACGCCTTCTGTGCTCATAGTTCCACCCACTCGGGATAGCGCTCCGCCATGGCCTCCTCATAGAGGTCGTCATAGTCTCCCGAGAACTCAGGGATGGGGATGCCGTATTTGAGGCACGAATCGCGAACGATATGGCTGCCTTGCGCGGCCCTTGATTCCATGCGCCGGGGCTCCACTCCGTCAGAAACCGGAGCCGCCGCGTCTCCCTTCGAGGGCATGCGTCCGTTAACGACCAGATACTCCCAAAGTGTCCGAACGGCTTTTGACGGCGTCATGCCAATATGCGCCAGAACGGCATCTCCGGCTTCTTTGAGCTGGCGATCTATGCGCACGTTCATCTGAATAGATTTTTTATCGAGCAATTCGGCTTCCATGCCTCATCCTTCAGGTTGCTATACATCATCCTGGACTTAGTATAGCATCCATAAGAGCGCAGCAATGCCTTACCGGGAGGTGTAGTGGCTTACATTTTCCGGTAAGCACCAACCTCGAACAGCTTTCCACCATGGCAGAAATTAAGACTCAAATGGGCTAACCTTCCGGCGTCTACAGCTCAATCACTTCGTCGCAAGCCTCAAGCAACTCGGGATCATGCGAGACAACAACCACTATATGATCCTCTTTCTTCTGTTGCAGAATATCAATGAACGCTGACCTACTCGCTCCGTCAAGAGCCGACGTCGGTTCATCGAATAACATGACGGGTGAGTCCTTAAGCAAAACACGAATAATCGCAATCTTCTGCTTCTCACCACCCGATATATTATGGTTTTGCTCGTCCAGCACCCCATCAAGACCATTGGGAAGTGTTGAGACCAGTTTGGTCAGACCAAACTGGTCTACAAGTCGCCCGACTTCAAGAATTGGACAATTATCGCCCGCGAGTAGCGTCAGATTCTCTCTGAGTGTTCCGTTAACGATATCAGGTTCTTGCTCGGCAATACCAACGACATACGAGCGTAGATTTATAGAATCAATCTGACTCAAATCAACCTCGTCATAAGCAATAGTCCCAACGCAATCATCGGGATATAGACCAGCTATGCCATCGAGAAGCGTGCTTTTCCCGCTTCCGTTTGCGCCCGACACGCCGTATAAGACCCCTCGATTAAGCGAGATGAGCTCTGGATAATCTATGATTCGATCGGTATCAGGGCGACAAATCGACAGGCCCTTGCACACAAGTGAAACAGGAGAGCCAATGCGGACAGAACCGTTCACCTCTTCATCCATTGCCCAAAGGCGCTTAAGGCGTTGGGCGCTCACCTTGCTCGCCTGGTAGCTTTTGCCCCAAGAAAGCAAGTTCACCAGAGCAGAATTGGCGCTCGAATAATAGCTCAATGCCGTCAGCAGAAAACCAACCGGCATTTTGCCTGCGACAATCTCACAGCCTCCAATCGCGAGCAAACAGAACTGCGCAAAGGAAAAAATCAACTGATTCGCAAGTTCGAACCGTGATCCGGCTTTTTGGTTAGCCAATATAGCTGGATAAAGACCATCGAAAGCCTTCTGCAGCCTCAAGGAATAGAAATCGAATAATGAATGGCGACGAAGAAAGGAGACGCTCTCCAGCTGGCTCTGGAGAGTCCCATAGAAAGCAGCGGTCTTTTCTTGAAACTCAAAGCCTCGATTGAACAGCAGCCCGCTAAACAATCGATAAACTACTGCCCCCGTAACGATGCAGGCTAGACAGGCAATCGCCATCGCAATGTTTATATTCATCAACATAATCAAGGAACAAACAATCGTTGCAACACCGCCGATGATATTTGACGCCGATGTTATTCCGAATATTATGAGATCGTTTGAATCGTGATTGATTTGCTGATTATAATAGCCCGCATCAAATCCGATGAAAAACTTCCGGGGCAAACGCTTGACGTGTTCAAGTGTGTCAGCGTTAAGTTGATATCCCGCATGCGCTTGAAGGTCGACATAGATTAGGGAAGTCCAATAGGCCAACACCGACCCCACAATGGCGACCACGCCAATCGCGAAAATACATAAGACTAGCGTCCGCAAACTAATTCCGAGGACATTTTTTGCCGCCAGCACATTTACAGTCAGTCCCAACAAATATGGTTCAGCAAGGCTGCACAGTTGAGACAAGACATCGAGAAGCAGATAGACATAAAGCCTTGGCTTATGGAGGAGATATATCTTCCAAAATCTAAACATCGTGATTTGCCTCATGCGAATACTGATAATTACAAGCCAACCGCATTCTCTGCCTTGCATTGAATTTAACGCTCGCGCATTTTCTCTGACCCTCCATCGCGGCGTGGGGACATCCGCCCATACAAGCCGGAAACATTACACACTCGCCACATACCGGGTCGTTTGGTAAATACTCCATCCATTTCAAATAGTTCGAATTAGCTTTCACACCTTCTCGAACATTTCCAACGGCGCACTCGCCCTTGCCAACCTCATCCCAACATTTAAAAAGTCTACCAAGCGGATCGATGACAAACGAATTAAGGGAAACCGCACAGCAGACACCTGGTTCATACGGCGTAAACGGAATAACGTTGAATCCGCGCTCGCTAGCTTTATCCATAAAGAACGTTTCAACTTGAGAGAACCCACGCTGAGAAAAACAATGAATGTCATTTGCGCAAGTATCGTTAACATTGTCGACCGCAGCAAGATAAATCGCGACTTTACCGCGAAGCCCTTTAGCGTCAAGCTCGTCAATCAACGCATCGACCTCTTTGCTATTGGACTCATCGACATTCACGCGAATGGTAATCTGAAGAACATCGGCACATGAGATTATATTGTCGATAATGGCATCATATGTCGGACGACCGTCGGCCGGGACCCTCCGCGAATCATGATCCCTCTTTGAGCCATCGATAGTGATTTGAACCGAACCGACCTGACAATCAGCAAGCTTCTGAGCAATTTCTCGCGTCAGGAGATATCCGTTCGTTACCATTCCGGCAGAATAAGTAGCGCCTGGCCTAATCGCCCCTCTCAGTTCTTTTGTCAGTCGCTCGATCATGTCCACACAGAGTAGGGGTTCGCCTCCATACCAGTCAACGTGAAGATCGTTGATCCCGGGATAGCCGGAACGCACGAATTCTGCGATATCCGTCATTGTCTCTTCTGACATAGTGGGGTGCGAGCAGCCCTTTTCATAGCAATAGGGACACCTAAAATTGCATGCCAGCGTTGGAGCAATCGTCAGTCCTAAATAGTCATTTGCAAACCTTGCCGACAAACTCTCAAGCATCAACATTCGCCGCTCGTCAACATCGTCATCTACCAACATGCCACCCATCTTAAGGGCCTCTTCGAAATCACCATCCAAGGCGGCAGCACCCTTGCGATATAAATTCAGCTCATTCGTGTGCGCAGCGTCAAGGTCGAGAACGCCACCAGACTGGGTATTGTAGATAGTGATACCGTTCACATCATTCTCTTCAATAACGTTAAATTCAGACTCTTTCATTTATATGCTCCGTTTTCTGATAGCACCCTTGATAGCCCAACAAAGTCCGAGGATGACAATGGGAACGACTGTTGCCAGCGCTACAAATAGCAACGTCCCCGGCACGATGAATTGAATTGGTCGCGGGGACGCAAGGGTCGCCAGCCATGTCAAGTGCAGTGGCATATTTGGATTCCCATACCCCAAATAAAGCAGCAGGATGATGAACGATAGAACAAACGCGCCGTTTCCAAAGAGCGAGATGGCCAGGACGAGCAGCAGGCATAACGTTGTGCAAATCAAGGCAGCAAGAGACAGCCGAAGAAGAAACTCTCCGATCATATCCATCGTCATTCCTATGCCACTCGCGCTTTGGACCGCACCAACGAGTATCGAAAAGAGAACAAAACCACCGACAAGCGTGACAATCGAGACAAGAGTCCTTGCAACCAACAACTGTACTGTTTTCATTCCCCTTGCATAGGAAACAAGCCATTGAGATCCCGTTATCGGAGTTCGAAACGCATAGCCGATGACGAGAACAGCAACAATAGGAAAGAACAGAGAATGGGCAAGCGGTGCCACAGCGGAAAGGTAGCGAGCTCCATCTTTAACGAGGTCTCCCGGAATTCCCCCAAAACCATATTGTGGGTTTGGAAAGAAGCCCATAACACCGTCGCCAAGCCAATCGCTCGTTCCGTAGGCTCTCCATGGTTCATAAGACACAGAATAAAGCAATGCGAGCACGAAACCTGCCGCAATCAGCAGAAGAGGCGCTTTGCTCTTCATAACTCGATAGGCTTCAGCCTTAATCATATCTTCGCAGCGCATTTCTACCCCCTCCTCGCTTTGATTCCCATGACCCCGAGCTGCAACGAAACAACGGTGCAAATAACAGAGAAAAGAATGATCTGATTAATGGCTAGGCCTTGAAAGCACAGATTTCCAAGATGGCGTAAGTATGGTCCGACTGAGAGCCACCAGGGAATTAGCGTCGATGCGTGATTGGAAAAGACCACCAGCGTATATTCATCGGAGGCGAGCAGCGTCCCGACCAACACCAACATAATGCTAAGCGGTGCATTTCTAAGTAAATAGAAAACTGCCATCGACTGAGCTACTAATGCAGCCAAAATAGCATCAATCAAAAGCAACACGGGTAGGTATCTATCAAGAAACACCCGCCCATCCACATAGCAGCCAAGCGGAGATTTGAAGAGAGCGAATCCCGAAAACAGGTTGAACGCTGCTGAAGTTGCAATCGTCAGAACAAGCCACTTTGCGACAACGGCCTTTGCTACACCCGTCCCTTTCGCATACGTCACTTCAGAAGACCTGCTTTGATAATCCATGGCGCAGGAAATAACAATGCATCCGACTAGAACGAAAAACCACTCGTAGGTCATGAATAGTGCCGTCCGAACCGCCGAACCAGCCGGGTCAGTCTTGTCGAGGATGTTTGCAAAGAAACCAATCTGTTTGCCGACTCCCCCTAAATCAGATGTTCCATAAGTCCCATACATATTTGGATTACAGACATCTTTAACAATCCAAACTCCCCAGATCAACAACACGAAAAAGGCTGGATTTCTGAGCAACCGACGGGCTTCGCATCTAATCAGTCGCAGAAGTTGCATTATCTGCCTCCCCGATCAAATCCAAAAACCGCTTTTCCAGACTTCTGTCTTTGTAGGAGTTTTCTTCCTTAACGAGAAGTCTGCCTTGATGGAGAAAAGCAAAAGATGTCGCAACTTTCTCCAATTCATCTAGGTTATGGCTTGAAATGAGCACCGTTTTATCCCGTTTGTCCTTCAACGACAGCAGGAGATCACGCACCTCAATCACACCCACTGGATCGAGCCCGTTTATGGGTTCATCCATGATGAGTAGTTGCGGGTTGCCCAGAAGAGCCGTTCCGATATCCAGACGACGCTTCATGCCGAGCGAGTATTGTTTTACCGATGCATCCGCCGCATTTTCTAGGCCAACGGCAGCGAGCACTCGATTAACTTCACTTTTCGGCAGCCCCCACTCGATACAGCGTGAGATCAAGTTTTCTCGACCGGTTAAGTTCAAGAATGCCCCACAGCCGTCGGGGACGAATCCGATATTTCTGCGTGCTCTTGCCAGACCTGTTCTCCCAGACTCGCCGAAAAAACTGATTGAGCCTTTCGTTGCTTTAAACAAGCCAAGAAGAATATCAATCAACGTACTCTTCCCCGCGCCGTTCTCCCCAACGAGAGCGCACACTTCGCCCTCATCTATATCAAATGAAACATCAGACAACGCCCAGTTTTTGCCGTAGCGCTTTGATAGATCCTTGATTGAAATCGCATTACCCATGTCTCATGAACCTCATTAAAAAGGCAGCGCGGCCGACGGATGGCAGTTATCGACCACGCTGCTTACCCTCTGCTGTCTTAACCAGCATTAGCGTTCGCGTTGCTAGAAATGAACATATACGCCAAAACAGCTACAGCGCGAACACGGCTGGTAATTGCGGCAGCCACCACCGCCACCCTGCACGTTGCTACACGGATCGATTACCCAGTTCATAATTACCTCCTTTCGATTTATCGTCTGTTTTAATACTCCGTTATCGTATATCGATAACCTTATGATTTCAAGAACTATTTTCAAATAAATTAAGGCTCCTACCGATCGTTTGCGGTAGGAGCCTTGCGTGCATACGTGTTTGTCTTCTTGTCTTCTTATTCTGTTTTGTTATTCCTTAGAAAGATCTACTACGTAAACCTCTGTGGGCAATATCTCGGAGGGGTCGGGATTGCGTCTTTGCAAAATCTTATTCCGCGCGCGCGCGATGGTAAGTTCCTCAAGTTCTATTTCGCTCACGCGACGGATCAAATCTCCCGGCTGACAATCCAACTCAACACAGATATCGAGCAATGTCTTCAAGCGTATGGCCTTAATTTTTGCATTACGGATTTTAGAAATGTTAGCTGGCGTATGCCCAGTCGCTCTTATTAGATCGGCATTTGTTTTCCCGGTCTTGAGCAAAAGTGTCTCAACCTCAATAATGAGATAATCCATGGTCAATCACCTAGACCAAATCATCGGACTGGGACTGCAAAAGCGCCCCATAGCGCCAGAAGATCGACAAAGCGAAAGCAACCATCATTGCAATGATGGATCCCACATCCAAAGTGATGCCTGAGTCACCAATCTGAAGGAGAGCGGAATTCATACGACAGCTCAACATACAATTACCCATCATTATTTTTAAATCGCTGCCAATCTGTAGAGAGCCCATCACGGCATTGATTGCAAATAGGCAAGCAATAACGGTAATCATCCGTGCATGTCGAATAGTAAAAGGCGATTGACGACGGGCGACATCGAAGCTGATGCTTAACAATGTGAACTCCCCTGCAAGGAGCAAAACCGCCCATAGCGCCAAGTTTGGGAGCGCGATGCTGCCGCCCTTACCAAGCTCAACGACCCCCTCGATTACCACTGCGCCGTTCAAAATACTTTGGCATGCAACAACAAATGCCGAACCAAAGACGGCGATGGTAGCGATGGCTATAAGTACCAGCACGGCACAAAGAACCATTCCGATTTTTCTCATGTTATCGAACGACATCTCAATTCTTTGAGCGCTATTCGCCCTGTCTCTTATACACATCTGACGCTGCCGACGAAGCTAGAAG
>URBA01000008.1 GCA_900545905.1 uncultured Collinsella sp. | reverse complement strand
TGTGTATAAGAGACAGGGCCATGGCCTTTGGCAACAAGGGCGAGACCTCTGCGACCGGCGTCGCCTTTACGCGCAACCCGGCCGACGGCACCAAGGAGTTCTACGGCGATTTTCTGGTTAACGCCCAGGGCGAGGACGTCGTCGCCGGCATCCGCAACACCGAGCCCATTGCCGACCTCAAGACCACCCCGGGCCTCGAGTCCGCAGGTGAGGAGCTCGAGCGCGTGTTCCTGACGCTCGAGGATCATTATCGCGATATGTGCGATATCGAGTTCACCATCGAGCAGGGCAAGCTCTGGATGCTCCAGACCCGCGTGGGCAAGCGCACCGCCACCGCCGCCCTGCGCATCGCTATCGAAATGGTCGAGGAGGGCCTGATCACCCGCGAGGAGGCCGTGAGCCGCATCGATCCCGCGCAGCTCGACCAACTCCTGCACCCGCAGTTTGACGCCTCCAAGAAGTACGAGGCGCTGGCCAGCGGTCTGAACGCCAGCCCCGGTGCCGCCGTGGGCGAGGTCGTGTTCTCGAGCGATGACGCCGTCGCGCGCGCCAACGAGGGCCACAAGGTCATTCTGGTTCGTTGGGAGACCAACCCCGACGACCTGAAGGGCATGGTCGCCGCCGAGGGCATCCTGACCAGCCACGGTGGCAAGACGAGCCATGCCGCCGTTATCGCCCGCGGCATGGGTACGCCCTGCGTCTGCGGCGTTGAGCGCTTCCATATTGACGCCGCCGAGAAGGTCGTGCGCATCGAGGGCAGCGACCGCGTACTGCACGAGGGCGATGTCATCTCCATCGACGGCACCCAGGGCATCGTCGTCGACGGTCCCGTCGACCTGGCCTCCGCCGAGCTTACCGGCGACCTGGACACCATCCTGTCCTGGGCCGACGAGATTCGCCTGGACGAGACCTGTGGCCATGCCAACCATGTGCGCGTCAACGCCGACAATCCCGAGGATGCCGAGCTCGCCCTCGAGTTTGGCGCCGAGGCTATTGGCCTGTGCCGCACCGAGCACATGTTCCTGGGCGATCGCAAGAACATCATCCAGAGCTTTATCCTGTCTGACGATGAGACCGTGAAGCAGCAGGCCCTGGCCGACCTGCTCAAGGTTCAGACCGAGGACTTCCTGGCGATGTTCAAGACCATGTCCGGTCGCGATGTGGTCGTCCGGCTGCTCGATCCGCCGCTTCATGAGTTCCTGGATGATCCTCGCGAGCTCGAGGTCGCCATCACCAAGAAGGAAGCCGCTGGCGCCAACGAGGAAGAGCTTGCCGCCCTGCGCACCCGTCTGCGTCGTATTGACGGTATGGTCGAGTCCAACCCGATGCTCGGCCTGCGCGGTGTGCGCCTGTCCGTCGTCTTTAGCGATCTGCCGCTCATGCAGGTCCGCGCCGTCGCTACGGCTGCTGCCCGTCTTATCAAGGAAGGCGTCGATCCGCGCCCTGAGATCATGGTTCCGCTCGTTTCCATCACGGCCGAGCATGTCCAGATCCGCGAGGTTATCGAGCGCGTAATCGCCGAGGTTTCCGACGAAGAGGCCGTCGAGCTCAATATTCCCGTGGGCACGATGCTCGAGCTGCCGCGCGCCTGCATGGTCGCTGACGAGATCGCCCATCATGCCGACTTCTTCTGTTTTGGCACTAACGACCTCACCCAGACGACCTTCGGTTTCTCGCGTGACGACGCCGAGGCTAAGTTCATCCCGCTGTACATGCATAAGAAGATCCTGAAGGACAATCCCTTCGAGACCATCGATACCGCGGTGCTCGAGCTGGTGCGCATGGCCGTCGAGAAGGGCCGCGCCACCAACCCCGACATGCACTTTGGCGTGTGCGGCGAGCACGGCGGCGACCCCAAATCCATTAAGGGCCTGTTCAACGTGGCCGACGTGGACTATGTGTCCTGCTCGCCCTACCGCGTGCCCCTCGCACGCCTGGCTGCCGCCCAGGCCAAGCTCGAGGCGAAGCGCTCCGCGTAACGTTTTGGGTTCAGACGCCTAACGTAGCCCCCCTTCATGCCGTCCGTCTCATTCGTGAGGCGGACGGTTATCATGTGCGGGTTTTGTCTTTTTGTCTGCGTAAAAAATTGTTCTTGCAGCAGAAACCCGCGCGTGTATACTCGAATACGTTTGTTCAACTACGTGCCGGCCAAGGTGGTACGGCACCTCTAGAAGAGTAAGGAATTGCACATGGATTACATCCGCGCAATCGAGCGTCAGCAGATCCGCGAGGACATTCCTCAGGTTCGCGTCGCCGACAACGTCAAGGTTCACTACCGCATTAAGGAAGGCGACCGCGAGCGCATCCAGGTCTTCCAGGGCGACGTCATCCGCATGGCCGGCGCCGGTGCCCGCGAGACCTTCACCGTCCGCAAGATGTCCTTCGGTGTCGGTGTTGAGCGTACCTTCCCGCTTCACAGCCCCAAGATCGCCAAGCTCGAGGTCGTTCGTCATGGTCGCGTCCGTCGCGCCAAGCTGTACTACCTCCGCGACAAGGTGGGCAAGGCTGCTCGCATCCCCGAGAAGCGCTAAGAAGATCGCAGCGTCTGTCCACTCGTTTGGACACAAGGGTCACCTTCGGGTGGCCCTTCTTTTTATCTGATTTGCATGCAAGGAGGGCCTGGTATGGCCAATATGACGAGCTCGGTTTCGGCATCGCAGGTTGCCGGAGAGCTAGCGAGCGCAACGTTTGAGGAGATCCCCGCCCTCGTGGAGCATTATCGCGAGGACCCGCGCCAGCAGGTGATCAAGGCTTGTGAACGCGCCCTCAAACGCCATGCTAAGGAACTTGCCGAGCGCGAGCGCGTCAATGACATGTACGAGCTTATGCATGAGCTTGGCGGCGATGGGGTGGTCGTTGGTGTCGACGAGGTGGGCCGCGGCTCGGTAGCGGGTCCCTTAACCGTGTGTGCCGTGTGCCTTCCCATGGAGCCGCGCGTCTGGGGCATCAACGATTCCAAAAAGCTCACGCCGGCGCGCCGCGAGTTGCTCTCAGTGAAGATTGCCGAGGTGGCGACGGCGATCGGTTTTTGCCATATCGCGCCTAAGGATATCGATGAGATGGGCATGGCCCGTGCTATCCGTACCGCCGTTGCGGGCGCCGTGGCCGATACGGGACTTGAACCCGACTGCGTCCTCATGGATGGCAACCCCTTGGGCGCTGTTCCTAACGAGCGCGATGTGGTGAAAGGCGATGCCAAGATCGCCTGCATCGCCGCAGCGTCCATCATGGCCAAGGTCACGCGTGACGAGATGATGGTCGAGTACGACGCCGAGTACCCCGAGTACCATCTGGCCGAGTCGAAGGGCTATGCGAGCCCCGAGCACATCGAGGCCATTCGCAAACATGGACTTTGTCCGCTGCACCGCGTGAGCTTTTGCGGAAACTTTCTGCAGACTGAGCGCCTTTTCTAGGCCAATTGTGGAGACAGGGACCTCTGTGGTTTTATAAACCTGCTGGTAGCGGGCCGTATGCAGCAGCATTGCTGCGTACGGCCCGTTTTTTGTCGGCATTTGGTCAGCTTTTGGTTTGCTTCCGGTACTTACCCGCATGAAAGGTGCCCTCATCATCGGGGCAATGCAGTGTGCGGGAAAGGAGACCCCATGAGTGCCGCAAGCAAAAAGAGCAAGACGCAGCAGCTCAAGGAGCGTTGGGAAAACGGCGAGCTCGACTGTGGGGCGATGACGCCCGAGTTTATCAAGGGACTCAGTCCCCGCGAGCTGGGCATGCTAGGCGAGCTGATCACCATCGACTACTTTAACGAGCGCGGCTACACCTTGCTGGAGCAGGGTTATCGTTGCACCGAGGGCGAGGCCGATCTGGTGCTGCTCGATGAGCTCGACGATGTCGTGGTGATGGCCGAGGTCAAGACCAGACGCGTTGCGCTGGATTGCAACACGCGGGTCTTTCCCGAGGAGGCCGTGGACGCCCAAAAGCAACGCCGATACCGCCGCATCGCAAGTTGCTATCTCATGGAGCATTATCCGCTCAAGGCGATTCGCTTCGATGCCGTGGGCGTCACCATCCGCGACGGGCATATCGCCGAGATCGAGCACCAGTACAACGCGTTCGATTGGCAGGTTTCGTGATGGCGTTCGAGACGTTTGCCGTTCACGCGGCCTGCATCCGCGGCGTCGAGGCGATTCCCGTCACGGTCGAGGTCTCGCTTGCCGGCGGCGTTCCGGGCATCCAAATGCTCGGCATTCCGAGTATGGAGGTGATGGAGTCGCGCGGTCGTATTCGCTGCGCGATGCACTCCGCCGGGTTCGAGATCCCACGCTCGGGCATTACGGTCAACCTGGCGCCCGGCGATATTCGCAAGACCGGTAGCGGCTTTGATCTGCCTATCGCCATCGCGGTTCTGGCAGCCGATGGTCAGATTCCCCGTGACAACCTCGATCGCTGCCTTATCGCCGGCGAGCTCGGCTTGGACGGTACGGTGCTTCCCGTCAAGGGCGAGGTGGCGTTTCAACTGCTGGCTCGCGACATGGGGCTGTCTTTTATCGCCGGCAGGTCAGACCAGCATGTGCCACTCGCGGGCGTGGATTGCGGCTTTATCGATCATTTGTCTCAGCTTGCTCATGGTATGGGCGATGCCGCGCGGCACTACCTGGATTCTGAAGGGCCTGAGGCGACCTTTGAGCCCGAGCTCGACTATGCCGACGTGCTGGGGCAGGAGGTTGCCAAACGCGGCATGGCGCTTGCGGCGGCAGGAGAACTCGGCTTGCTCATGATTGGGTCCCCGGGATCGGGCAAGACGATGCTCGCACGTCGTATGACCGGCATCCTGCCCGAGCTTTCTGTTGAGGATCAACAGGAGGCGCTGTGCATCCATTCGGTTTTGGGTGAGAACATTGATGGCTTGTTGGCGGGGCACCGGCCCTTCCGCAGTCCCCATCACAGTATTTCGACCGCAGGCCTTATCGGCGGTGGGCGCCCGGTGCACCCGGGTGAGATCAGCCTTGCTCATGGCGGTGTGCTCTTTTTGGACGAGCTTGCCGAGTTTCCCACGGGTGTGCTGCAGACGCTGCGTCAGCCCATCGAACGTGGCTATGTGAGGATCGTACGCGTCGACGGGGCCTTTACCTTCCCGTCGCGCTTTCAACTGCTGGCTGCGAGCAATCCCTGCCCCTGCGGCTTTTTGGGCGATCGCGAGGTGCCGTGTCGCTGCTCGGCGGCGATGGTGGAGCGCTATCGGGCAAAGCTGCGCGGTCCTTTGGCCGACCGTATCGACATGATGATCGATGTGACCCGTCCCGACCCCCAGGTGATTATCGAGGGCGCGGAGGGTATGTCGTCGGCCGAGTTACGTGACTACGTTGTGCGCGGTCGCGCCTTTCGCGCCTGGCGCGAGTCCCGTATGGACGATGCGGATGCCGAGGCCGAGGATGACGAGACACGGTCCATTGACGGCGTCGTTTCGACCTTTGAGCTCGATGATGCGGCGGAGAAGTGTGTGCTCGGTCTGTCCAAACGCACACATCTCACAGGGCGCGGCATCGTGCGCCTGGTTCGCATTGCGCGCACGATCGCAGATGTCGCCGAGAGCGAACAAGTGACGCAGGACCACGTGCTCGAGGCGGCGATGTACCAGGGAAGGAGGGACCAATGATGGCCGAGGGGACCTTCGAGCTGCATCCAGGTGACGCGTTGTATCCCGAGACCGTTTTGGAGCTTTCTGATGTACCTCAGACGCTCTATGTGCGCGGCAACCCCGAGGCGCTTTCGACGCCCGCGCTCTCCATCATCGGTGCGCGAAAGGCCTCGCCGTATGGTCTTGCCGTGGCAGAGCTTGCGGCAAAGGTTGCGGTCGAGGCGGGAGTGACGGTAGTTTCGGGCGGTGCGGTCGGTTGTGACCAGGCCTCGGGTTGGGCTGCGGTCAACGCCGGCGGCAAACACGTTGTGGTGCTGGGGACGGGCGCCGACGTGGTCTACCCGCGTTCGAGCGCGGGGCTGATTACGCGCACGCTTGATACGGGTGGCGCGGTCGTGTCGATCTCTCCGTGGGGCATGGGTCCGCGCAAGTTCGCCTTTCCGCGCCGCAATCGCGTAATCGCGGCCCTGTCGCAAGCCCTCTTTGTATCCGAGGCGGGTATGCCTTCTGGGACGTTTTCTACAGCCGAGGCTGCTATGGATTTGGGGCGCGAACTTCTTGCCGTGCCGGGGTCGATCCTATCGCCCGAGTCGCGTGGCACGAATTACCTCATTGCGAACGGTGCCTGCTGCATTGTCGACGAGGAGTCCATCGAGATGGCAATCTCACGCATCTACGGCACCCTGCGCTACTCGCGCCCCGATGCTCCCGGCATTGCCGACCTGGATCCAACGCAGCAAACTGTGATGCATGCGCTCATTGCCTCTCCGCTCAAGGTCGACGACATCGCGGCGCTCGTCTCGCTCGATGCTGTCGGCGTACTCAAACTCTTGGGTTCGCTTGAGCTCGAGGGCCTTATCGAGCGCATGATGGATGGAAGGTATGCGCCCTCCAAGTTTGCCCTTCACGCCCAGACGCCCTTCGGTCACAATGGAAAACGTGTCAATTAGAAAGGTGTTTGCAGATGCAGTTCGATCAGGTGACGGTTATCGGTGGCGGTCTGGCGGGTTCGGAATGCGCGATTCAGCTGGCAGACCGCGGGTTTGCCGTAAAGCTGTGCGAGATGCGCCCCCAGGTGAGCTCCCCGGCCCATCATACCGATCACCTGGCAGAGCTCGTCTGCTCCAATTCGTTTAAGTCGACCCGTCCGGATTCCACGGCTGGTTTGCTGAAGGCCGAGCTTGAGCGCATGGGTTCAGTCCTGCTCGATTGCGCCCATCGCGCGGCTGTTCCCGCCGGCGGTGCCCTGGCGGTCGACCGCGTCAAGTTTTCCGAGCTTGTCGAGGCCGAGGTTGCCGCTCGTCCCAATATCGAGGTCGTGCACGGCGAGGTCACGCAGATTCCCGAGGGTCACGTGGTCATTGCCGCGGGCCCGCTGTGTTCACCGGCGCTGAGCGAAGAGGTTATGAAGCTCGTCGGTGGCGATGCCCTGGCATTCTTCGATGCCGCGGCGCCGATCGTCGATGCCTCCACGCTCGATATGGACGTGCTGTTCTCGCAGTCGCGCTACGAGGAGCAGGGGAGCGGCGACTATCTCAACGCTCCGCTCAACAAGGAGGAGTACGAGGCCTTTATCGAGGCGCTTACCACGGCCGACCGCGTGGTGCTCAAAGACTTTGAGGGCGGCGATTTGTTCCAGGCCTGCCAGCCTGCCGAGGAAGTTGCGCGCACCGGCAAGGACGCCATTCGCTTTGGCGCCATGAAGCCCGTCGGCCTCACCGACCCGCGTACCGGACGTCGCCCCTGGGCGGCGATTCAGCTGCGTGCCGAGAACAAGGAGAAGACCGCCTATAACCTGGTGGGCTTCCAGACCAACTTGACCTTTGGCGAGCAGAAGCGCGTCTTCCATATGGTGCCGGGCCTGGAGAACGCTGAGTTCTTCCGCTACGGTGTCATGCACCGCAATACCTTTGTCGACGCCCCGCACGTGCTCGATGGCACCTTTGCCGTGCCCGGTACCGGCGTGCGTCTGGCCGGTCAGATCACCGGTACCGAGGGATACATGGAAGCCGTGGCGACAGGTCTGCTCGCGGCGCTCAACACCTATGCCGAGGCTATCGGTGCCGCGGGCGTCGAGTTGCCGCGTGTGGGTGCCCTGGGTGCGCTCGTGGGCTATGCGACCGATCCTGCCACCGTGGGCTATCAGCCTATGCATGTCAACTTTGGCCTGGTGCCGCCACTCGAGGATGGTAAGCGCCGCAGCAAGCGCGACCGCTACCAGGCCTATGCGGACCGTGCGCTCGAGGCCCTTGATGCCTATCTGGCCACTCGCCCCGATTTGTTTGGAGGCGACCGGTCATAGCCTTTGACCTGTACGACACCGTCGACTCGTTTATCGCCTATATCGCACGTGTCGAGGGACTTTCTCCCAACACGGTGACTGCCTATGGCTCGAGACTGGAGCGCTTTGCTGCCTGGTGCGAGCGCGAGGATATCGATGCTTTCGCTGCCGACGTGCGCACCATTCGTCGCTATCTTGCCGAGCTTTCGCGTGAGCAGGTGGCTCCCCGAACGCTTGCGGCGCATCTGTCTTCCATTCGCTCGCTCTATCGGTGGATGGCTGCCGAGGGGATTGTCGAGGGTGATGCGGTCTCGGCTATCGCATCGCCCAAGCTGCCGCGCGACCTGCCGGGCGTCCTTACGACTCAGCAGGTCGAGGCACTGCTCAAGACGCCTGATACCTCGACGCCCGCGGGACTGCGCGATGCGGCAATGCTCGAGTTGCTCTATGCATCTGGCGCCCGTATCTCTGAGCTCGCAGCACTCAATGTGGAGTCCATCGCTTGGTCCGAACGCACGCTGCGTCTGTGGGGCAAGGGGAGCAAAGAACGTATCGTCCCCCTGTATCGTCGTGCGCTCGAGGTGACTCGTTTCTATATTGAGGAGGGGAGGCCGGTGTTGCTCGCTCAGGCAAAGCGCCGTGACCCCGCTACCGGGCCGCATCCGCTGCTTATATCGGCGCGCGGCAATCGCATGAGTGCCGCCATGCTCAGGCGGCGGTTCCATACGCTGGCGACGCTCGCCGGCATTCCGGCCGACATCGCCCCGCATGCGATGCGCCATACCTTTGCGACCGACTTGCTCGAGGGCGGTGCGGACCTGCGCTCGGTTCAAGAGCTGCTGGGCCATGCGAGCCTGTCCACGACGCAGATTTACACGCATCTCACACCCGATCGGCTCAAACGTGCCGTGGCTCAAGCCCATCCCCGCGGCGAATAGTGGCTGGGACGTCCCGCGCCGCATCGAGGTGTGTGGTTTTGATTGCGGGTTGGCAGGAAGAAGCATTCCTGCTATCATTCATCGGGTTGCTTCACGGCAACATGTTTTTATCACGCACGCGCGGCTACTCCATACCGTGGTGCCCGGGCTTTGGTAGCACATGTCCGGGTTGGTTTTGGAGGATGACCCCGCGCGGAGGCAAACCACAGGAGGTTTAACATGGCTACCAAGATTAATATCCGCACCCTGCTCGAGGCCGGCTGCCACTTCGGTCACCAGACCCGCCGCTGGAACCCCAAGATGAAGCCGTTCATCTTCGGTGAGCGCAACGGCATCTATATCCTTGACCTCAAGCAGACCATCCTCGACGCCGATCAGGCCTACACCTTCGTCAAGAACGTCGCCAAGGGTGGCAACGTGCTGTTCGTCGGCACCAAGAAGCAGGCTCAGGAGGCCGTCAAGAACGCTGCTGAGCGCGCCAACATGCCTTACATCAACCAGCGTTGGCTCGGCGGTATGCTGACCAACTTCGTCACCATCCGCTCCCGCATCAACCGCATGGAGGAGCTCGAGGCCATGGTCGAGGACGGCCGCATGGCTGTTCTGCCCAAGAAGGAGCAGGCTGTGCTCGGCAAGGAGCTCACCAAGCTCCAGACCAACCTCGGTGGCGCCCGCGACATGAAGGGTCTGCCCCAGGCTCTCTTCGTCATCGACACCAAGCGCGAGGAGAACGCCATCAAGGAGGCTCAGCGCCTGAACATCCCCGTCGTCGCTCTGATCGACACCAACTCCGATCCCGACGAGGTCGAGTACGGCATCCCCTGCAACGATGACGCTATCTCCGCTGTCACCCTTATGTGCGAGCTCATGGCTGACGCCTGCCTCGCTGGCTCCGGCAAGGAGCAGGTCTCCGAGGCCGAGATGGCCGCTGAGCCCAAGGCCGAGTAAATCAGTCTTAGTTAATTCTTTTTCATCTCTTTGAAAGGAACCACAATGGCCCAGATTACCGCCGCTATGGTCAAGCAGCTCCGCGAGATGACCGACTCCCCGATGATGGAGTGCAAGAAGGCTCTCGTCGAGGCTGACGGCGACATGGACGCCGCTGTCGACGTTCTGCGTAAGAACGGCCTCGCCAAGGCTGCCAAGAAGGCTGGCCGTGAGACCAACGAGGGCGCTGTCGCCGCGTTCGTCTCCGAGGATGGCAAGACCGGCGCTCTGCTCGAGCTCTCCTGCGAGACCGACTTCGTTGGCTCCAACGCCAAGTTCACCGGCTTTGCTTCCAAGGTCGCTGAGGTTGTCGCTACCACCGAGCCTGCTGACGTCGACGCTCTGCTCGAGAAGCCGATGGGCGAGGAGACCGTTTCCTCCGAGCTCACCGAGATGATTCACATCATGGGCGAGAACATGAAGATCTCCCGCTTCGCTGCTCGCAAGGCTGAGAACGGCGCGCTCGCTTCTTACATCCACATGGGTGGTAAGATCGGCGTCCTCGTCGAGTTCGCCTTCGAGAAGGCCGAGACCGCTCAGGCTGAGTCCTTCAAGACCTTCGCTCACGACGTTGCCCTTCAGGTTGCCGCCGTCGCCCCGATCTGCGCTATCCGCGATCAGGTTCCGGCCGAGACCGTCGAGCACGAGAAGCAGATCTACATGGCTCAGGCTGCCGAGTCCGGCAAGCCCGAGGCCATTCAGGAGAAGATGGCTGTCGGCCGTCTGGAGAAGTTCTACAAGCAGTCCGTGCTCACCGAGCAGGAGTTCATCAAGGACAGCTCCCTCACCATCAAGAAGTACGCTGAGCAGGTCTCCAAGGAGCTCGGCGACACCATTACCGTCGTTGCCTTTGACCGTCTGGTCCGTGGCGAGTAAATAAGCTCTTGTAGCTGGTAATGAGCAGGCTGTGGGTTTTACTCACAGCCTGCTTTTTCATGGCTCTTCTTAGAGCCTTTGATAGAATGTTGAGAGTTCAATCTAAAGGAGGATCGCTTTGTCCGACATCCGATATAAACGCGTGCTTCTTAAGCTTTCCGGCGAAGCGCTGATGGGCGACGGCCAATATGGCATCGACCCCAAGGTTACCGACCATCTTGCTAAGCAGGTCAAGGAGCTGCTCGCCGTTGGCCATGAGGTCGGCGTCGTTGTCGGCGGCGGCAATATTTTCCGCGGCATGGCAGGCGCTGCCGGTGGCATGGAGCGTGCTCAGGCCGACTACATGGGCATGCTGGCAACCGTTATGAACGCGCTCGCCCTGCAGGATGCCTTCGAGCATAACGATGTTCCCTGCCGCGTGATGAGCGCTATCCAGATGAACGAGATCTGCGAGCCCTATATTCGCCGTCGCGCCATCAACCACCTTTCCAAGGGCAACGTCGTTATTTTTGCCGCCGGTTCGGGCAATCCGTACTTTACGACCGACACCGCCGCGGCTCTTCGTGCGTGCGAGATCGGCGCCGAGATTCTGATTAAAGCCACCAAGGTTGACGGCATCTACGATAAGGATCCCGTCAAGTGCGCTGATGCCGTCCGTTTTGACAAGATTACCTATCACGAGGTTCTCGTCCGCGGTCTGCAGGTTATGGATTCCACGGCTACGGCACTGTGCCAGGATAACCGTATGCCGATTTTGGTCCTCAACATCGATGGCGAGGACACCGTCAAGCGCGCGCTTTCGGGTGAGCCCGTCGGCACGCTCGTCTATCAGGAGGATTAAGCATGGCAGAGAACATCACCGCCCATATGGACAAGTCACTCGAGTCCCTCAAGCATAACTTCTCCAAGGTCCGTACCGGCCGCGCCAATGCCAACATTCTGTCCGACATCACCGTCGATTATTACGGTGTTCCCACGCCGGTCACGCAGGTTGCCGCCGTCAAGACCCCCGAGGCCCACATGCTGCTCATCGAGCCGTGGGACAAGGCACTCATCAATGCTATCGTCAAGGCCATCGGCGCTTCCGATCTGGGTATTACCCCCAACTCCGATGGCACCGTCGTTCGTCTTCCGTTCCCGGCTCCCACTGAGGAGCGCCGTCGCGAGCTCGTCAAGGAGTGCCGCGAGTACGCCGAGCAGGCCAAGGTGTCTATCCGTAACATCCGTCGCGACTTCAACAACAAGCTCGAGCGCGATGAGGAGCTCACCGAGGACGATGTCCGTCGCGAGCAGGCCAAGGTCCAGAAGCACACTGATGAGTATGTCGCCAAGGTCGAGGAGCTTCTGAAGGAAAAAGAAGCCGAGGTCATGGAGATCTAAGGTGCAATACGACGAGCATAAACTGGTCGAGTACTTTGCCGACGCCCCTGCGGGCGTCGGTTTTTCCGACCTTGACCTCAATAACATTCCGCACCATATCTCGTGCATCATGGACGGCAACGGTCGTTGGGCCACGTCGCGCGGTCTTGCGCGCACCGAGGGCCACAAGGCGGGTATCGTCTCCCTTCGCGAGATTATTACCGCCTGCGTGCGTCTGGGCGTCGACGTGCTTTCGGCCTATGCGTTTTCTACCGAAAACTGGAACCGTCCGCAGCATGAGGTCAACGTCTTGATGCATCTGTTTGCCAAGACGTTCATCGACGAGCTGCCGCTTCTGAAGCGCGAAAATGTGCGCGTTGTCTTTTTGGGTGACATTTCCGCGCTGCCCAAGAAGACCCGCGATGTTTTTGAACGCGGTCTTGCCGAGTGCGCCGATCACACCGGTATGACGCTTGCGCTTGCCGTCAACTACGGCGCGCGTGCCGAGATTACCCGCGCTGTCCGTCAAATTGCACTCGACACTGCCGCCGGTAAGATCGATCCTGCCGCAATTGATGACGACATGGTGGCTTCCCACCTCTATACCGCCGGTCTTCCCGATCCTGAGCTTGTGATTCGCACCTCTGGTGAGCTGCGCCTTTCGAACTATTTGCTGTGGCAGGTGGCTTATTCCGAGTTCTACGTCACCGATACCTATTGGCCTGACTTTGATCGTTGGGGCCTTGTCGACGCCATTTTGGCCTATCAGGGCCGTGACCGTAGGTTTGGTGGACTGAGCAAGACCGAGGAGGCTTAATCGTGTCCGATCGTCCCAAGGCATCTGCTCCCAAGACGCCTTTGCGCAAAGCTGCCACTGCGGGAGCGCCTGCAGCGAAGAGCGGCACCGGTTCGTGGCTGGCGGGCTTTATTACCCGTGCCGCCGCCGGTATCGTCTACGCCGTTGTCTTTATCTTGTGCTTGGTTTTGGGTATTGTGCCCACGGCCATCTTTGTTTCTGTCATGAGCGGTCTGTGCTGCTATGAGTTTTTCCGTATGACGAGGCTCGATGGCAAGATGGCTAACGAGCGCATGGGTATCGCTGCCGCCGTACTCTTTCCGCTGTCGGCGTTGGGCGATTCGATGTTGCTGAATTCCCTGCTTTTTGCCCTGATGCTCGCTGTGGGCATTTGGTATGTCTGGTCGCCGCGTACCCGCATCTCTGATGTGGCCGTGACGCTCATGGGTCCCATCTACACTGGCTTTATGCTGTCGGCTATCGTGCTGCTGCGCGATGCCGTGCCCGGTTTTGCCGGCGCCCTGCTTTCAGTGGGCGTTTGCGCGTCCCTTTGGGTCTCCGATTCGTTTGCCTACATTGTGGGCAGCCGTATCGGCAAGCACAAGATGGTTCCCAAGATCTCTCCCAAAAAGAGCTGGGAGGGGTTTGTCGGCGGCATCCTGGGCTCGGTTTTGATTTGGCTCATTCTGTGGGCGACGCACTTCTACAAGCTCAGCCTGCCCTATGCGCTGCTGTGCGGCGTGGTCGTGTCCATTTTGGGCGTTATCGGCGACCTTATCGAGTCGCGCATCAAGCGTGGCGTGGGCGTCAAGGATTCCGGCAACCTTATCCCGGGCCATGGCGGCATGCTCGACCGTAGCGACTCGCTTATCTTTGGCTGCATTACCGCTCAGCTGCTTTTGATGATCGGAGGCGTGCTGTAATGTCATTCCAGACGACGTATGGCCCCGATGGACGCCTCCGTGTTGCCATCCTGGGTTGTACGGGCTCTATCGGCACCCAGGCACTCGATGTGTGCCGTCAGCATGCCGATCGCCTGCAGGTGACGGCGCTGTCCGTTAACTCCAGTACCTCCGAGCTCGTTGCCGCTGCCCGCGAGTTCTCGGTTCCGGCGGTTGCCGTGGCCGATGTCGCTCATGGCGATGACGCCGTGCTGCAGGAGTTGCCCGAGGGAACGAAGCTCGGCGTTGGCGCGCAGGCGGTTTGCGAGCTCGCGCGTCGCGACGATGTCGACTGCGTGCTCGTTGCTATTGTGGGCGCCGCCGGTCTCGAGGCGAGCCATGCGGCCTTGACCTCAAATAAGCGCCTTGCCCTTGCCAACAAGGAGTCCCTCGTCGTCGGTGGCGACTTGCTTATGCCGTTGGCGCAACCGGGCCAGCTTATTCCAGTCGACTCTGAGCACTCCGCCATCTACCAGTGCTATCTGGGGGAGAACCCGCGCGAGGCTCATTGTATTTGGCTCACCTGCTCGGGCGGTCCGTTCTTTGGCCGCACGCGCGACGAGCTAGATCGCGTGACGCGTGCCGATGCCCTCGCACATCCCACGTGGGCCATGGGTGCCAAGATCACCATCGACTCCGCCACCCTCATGAACAAGGGCCTGGAGCGCATTGAGGCCATGCATCTGTTTAACTGCGACCTCGATTTCATTAACGTGGTCGTGCAGTGTCAGTCCAAGATTCACTCTATGGTCGAGTTTGCCGACGGCTCCGTGATGGCGCATCTCGGTGCTTCCGACATGCGTATTCCCATCCAGTTCGCGTTCTCGTATCCCGAGCGTTGGGATACCCCGGCGCCTCGTATCGATTTCCGCGAGCTGGGGCAGCTCACGTTTGATGCTGCCGACATGGATACCTTCCGCTGTCTGGCACTGGCCGAACGTGCCGGCAAGACGGGTGGCACCATGCCGTGCGTGCTCAATGCCGCCAACGAGGTCGCCGTCGATGCCTTCCTGCACGATGGCTGCAGCTTTACCGATATCGATCGCATTGTGGAATCCTGCATGGATGCCCACGATATGCAGGCGGTCGATTCGTTTGAGCAGCTTCGCGACATCGATGCGTGGGCGCGTGAAAAGGCTGCGCAGGTGCTCGCCGCAACCCGTTCCTAACCCATAAGGATTGCTTTTTCGTTTTATGGATACTGTTCTGAGCGTTCTCTCATCGGTCTTTTGGGGCCTGCTGATGCTTTCCGTCCTCGTGTTTTTGCACGAGGGCGGCCACTTTTTGGCGGCGCGTGCCTGCGGCGTCCGTGTGACCGAGTTCTTTTTGGGCCTGCCGTGCCGCTTTGACATCCATTACACGTCGCGTCGCATTGGAACCAAGTTTGGCGTGACCCCGCTGCTGCTGGGTGGCTACGCTGCCATCTGCGGTATGGATCCGACCGATGTCTCCTGCGCCGATCGCGTGCTCGCGGCTATCTATCGTCATGGTCGCGTGACCGTGGCCGACCTTGCTGTCGAGCTCGAGCTATCCGAGGAGGTTGTGCTCGAGGCATGCGCCTTGCTCTTGGGTTGGGGCTCTATCGCGCCTTGGTATGAGGAAGGGGAGAAGCCCTCGCCGAGCTACTATCCCACCAAGTATCAGACGCTGCCGCGAGACGCGGCGGGTTACACCACCTTTGACGGCCGCCGGTTCGATCGAGAGCATGCGACTACCGAGGGCGATGTGTGGGAGCTGCCGTGCGGCGAAGCCGAGTTCCTTGCGCAAGAGCGTTCGCATACCTATCTGGGCCAGGGTTTTCTCAAGCGCGCCTTTATGCTGCTCGCGGGCATTCTCGTCAATATCCTGACGGGCTTTTTGCTGCTTATGAGCATCTACTCTATTGCGGGTGTCACCGTGCCGATGGATACCAACGTGATCGGTCAGGTTGACGAGGGGTCTATTGCCGCCAAGGCGGGTATCGAGGGCGGCGACGCGATACTTTCGGTTGACGGAGTATCGTGCTCTACCTGGATGGACGTTTACGATGCCATCGGCAAGGCCGCCGGTAAGGACGATATCGCCATTGAGTATGAGCGCGACGGCAAGCAGCATTCGACCTCGGTTGCGCTCAAAGAGGACGAGCGCCTAGGTGTGTATGCCTCTACGCAGGTGGTCCGTTTAGACCCCATCACGTCGGCTCGCCTTTCGTTCTCCTATGTCGTGCAGACAGCGGAGGGCGTGATGCGCCTGCTCCAGCCGCAGCATACGATGGAGATTCTCGATCAGTCTTCTTCGATCGTGGGCATTAGCGTTATGTCCTCACAGGCTGCTGCTGCCGGCCCTGCCACGTTCCTTTCGTTTGCCGCCCTCATTTCGTTCTCGCTTGGCTTTATGAACCTGCTGCCCATCCCACCACTCGATGGCGGCAAGCTGGTCATCGAGATCATTCAAAAGTTTGCTGGCCGCGAGCTTCCGCTCAAGGTCCAGACGATTGTGAGCTATGTGGGCATCGCGCTCTTTGCGCTGCTGTTTGTCTATATGCTTCGTTCCGACGTCCTTCGATTTATCCTGTAGGGGAGTGTTTGGATTGTCTTTATCCCATCCTTTGCCTCGCGAGTTGACGCGCCCCGTGCATGTGGGCGGTGTGCAGATCGGTGGCGGCGCGCCGGTGGTGGTCCAATCCATGACCTGCACCGATACCGCTGACGCCCAGGCAACGCTTGCGCAAGTGTGCGCGTTGGCGCAGGCTGGCTGCGATATCGTGCGTGTGAGCGTGCCCACCGAGGCCGCGCTTGAGGGTTTCTGCACCATCTGTGCCGAGTCTCCGGTGCCGATCGTCGCCGATATTCACTTTAACCATAAGCTCGCCATCGGCGCCGTCGAGGCTGGTGCCGCCAAGCTTCGCATCAATCCCGGCAATATCGGCGATTGGGCTAAGGTCGATGCCGTGATCGATGCCGCGGGCGCCGCTGGGTGCGCGATTCGTATCGGCGTCAATGCCGGTTCGCTCGAGCAGGATATCGCCGAGCGCGACGACCTCACGCAGCCCGAAAAGCTCGTGATGTCGAGCGAGCGCTTCGTCAAGCACTTTGAGGACCGCGGCTTTACGAACATTGTGCTTTCGGCCAAGGCCCATAGCGTGCAAACGACGCTCGATACCTATCGAGCCCTGTCGCGTGAGATTCCCCACGTTCCGCTTCACCTGGGCGTGACGGAGGCGGGGACCAAGCTCCAGGGCACCATCAAGAGCTCTGTAGGCTTGGGTATCTTGCTTTCCGAAGGCATTGGCGACACCATGCGTGTGTCGCTCACAGCCGATCCGGTTGAGGAGCCGCCGGTTGCCTGGGGTATTCTGCAGTCGTTGGGCCTGCGTCGCCGTGGCCCCGAGATTGTCTCGTGCCCCACGTGCGCCCGCTGCCAGGTTAACCTTATTCCCATTGCCGAGGAAGTAACCGAGCGGCTTAAGAACTATACCGCGCCGCTTTCGATTGCCGTTATGGGATGTGCCGTTAATGGCCCCGGCGAGGCTTCTGATGCCGACCTGGGCGTTGCTTGCGGACGTGGTCAGGCCTTGCTCTTTTCGCATGGCCAGATCATTGGTAAAGTAGCTGAGGACCAAATTGTCGACGCGCTTATGGCAGAGGTCGACAAGCTTATTGAGGAGAAATAAATGACCCGAGCAATGTATATGTCTAAGCTCTATGCGCCGACGCTTAAAGAGGATCCGGCGGACGCTGAGCTCGCCAGTCACCGCCTGCTGCTCCGTGCCGGCATGATCCGCAAGGAGGCCGCCGGCCTGTATTCCTACCTGCCGCTTGCTTGGCGCTCGATTCGCAAGATCGAGAACATCGTGCGCGACGAGATGGACGCTGCCGGCGCCCAGGAGCTTATGATGCCTATCATGGTCGACGCCGAGTTGTGGCGCGAGTCCGGCCGCATCGACGCCTATGGCAAGGAGCTTGTGCGCTTTGACGACCGTCATGGTCGCGAGTTCGTCCTGGGCCCCACGCACGAGGAGACCGTCACGGCCCTGGTGCGCAACGAGCTACGCTCCTATAAGCAGCTGCCCGTCAACCTGTATCACATTCAGGACAAGTTCCGCGACGAGTTCCGTCCCCGCTTTGGCCTGATGCGCGGCCGCGAGTTCATCATGAAGGACGCCTACAGCTTCTCCGCCACGCAGGAGAGCCTGCAGGAGGAGTACGACAAGATGAAGCAGGCGTACGCCAATATCTGCGAGCGCTGCTACATCAAGGCTCTGCCCGTCGTCGCCGATTCTGGCGAGATCGGTGGCGATACCTCCGTCGAGTACATGGCTTTGGCTGACGCCGGCGAGGCTTCGCTCGTCTACTGCGACGATTGCGGCTTCGCTGCCGATGACGAGGCTGCAAGCACCAAGGTCGTCGTGACCGAGGGTCCTGGTGACGGTACGCTCACCAAGGTTGAGACTCCGGGCATGGGCACCATTGAGGCTGTTGCTAAGTTCTTTGGGTTCCCCGAGAACGGCACGCGCAAGTCGCTGGCACTCATCGACGCCGAGGGCAAGCCGGTCGTGGCCATTGTTCCGGGCGATCACGAGCTCAACGATTGCAAGGCCGAGCACGTCTTTGGCAAGGGCTATCGCATGATGACCGACGAGGAGCTTCAGGCGAACGGTCTGCACAAGGGCTTTATCGGACCGGTTAACCTGCCCGATGGCATTCGTCTGGTCTGCGACGAGAGCCTGCGCGAGTCCAAACAGTGGGCCTGCGGTGCCAACGAGGTCGATTATCACTTTACCGGTGCCTGCCCCGAGCGCGACTTTACCGTCGATGAGTGGGCCGATCTGGTCACCGTTGTCGCCGGCGACCCCTGCCCGCACTGCGGCAAGCCGCTCTCCGCTGCCCGCGGCATCGAGGTCTCTCAGGTCTTCCAGCTGGGCACCAAGTACTCCGAGGCCATGGGTGCCACCTTTATGGATGAGGACGGCAAGGAGAAGCCGCTCATCATGGGTTGCTACGGCGTGGGCGTGTCCCGCTCGCTTGCTGCCGTCGTGGAGCAGCACAACGACGAGCACGGTATCGTCTGGCCGGTCTCCGTTGCCCCGTACGAGGTCGCGGTGATTCCGCTTGATCCCAAGAAGGAAGAGTGCGCTACCGTCTGCGAGCAGATTGTTGATGGCCTGTGTGCCGAGGGTATCGAGGTCGTCGTCGACGATCGCGATGAGCGTCCGGGCTTTAAGTTTGCCGATAACGACCTCATGGGCTTCCCGTATCAGGTGGTTCTGGGCAAGCGCGGCCTTAAGAATGGCACCGTTGAGCTCAAGGACCGTGCTACGGGCGAGCGCGAGGACGTGGCGATCGACGAGGTCGTTGCCAAGGTTGCCGAGCTTGTTAAGGCAGCCCGCCGTTAATCGACGATTTCGCTTGTAGTTCGATATGTGGGACGGCCCCGCATATCTCCAATCGGGGAGATGCGGGGCCGTCCTATTATCTTGTAGCATCCTCGATATCTAAAAGGAAAACCCCACAGCCCATGCGAGCTGCGGGGTTTTCCATTGTGCCTCCGATGCGAAATAAATCGCTCAGATATTACTGATAATCGACGACGTCGATCCAGTTCTTCAGGAACTCATCGTTCACGTTGCGCTTACGAGCGAGCTCGGAAGCGGCGACGATGCTCGTCCACTGACGCACGACCTGCATGGGCATGTCGGCACGGTCGCAGTAGAGCTCCAGGTAGGCCTCGGCCTGGTCCTTGCTGTTGAGGGCAAAGAGCAGGTAGGTGGTGGCAACGTCGGCAGCAGGGGAGCCCTGGGTGGCGTGTGCCCAGTCGCACACATAGAGCTGGCCGTCGTCGCCGACGATGACGTTGGAGGGGTTGAAGTCGCCGTGGCAGACCTTGAACTCCTTGGTCATGCCGTCCAGACGCTCCTGAAGGTTGTAGCGCGTGGTGGCATTGAGCTGATCCTGTCTCTTATACACATCTGACGCTGCCGACGAAGCTAGAAGTGTAGAT
>URBA01000007.1 GCA_900545905.1 uncultured Collinsella sp. | reverse complement strand
ATGTGTATAAGAGACAGATGTCGTGGTGCTCGAGGACGGTCAGTTTGCCAAGCTCACGCCCGCGGGCGTCGAGTATACCGACGAGGCCGGCAACGTGATTGAGCCCAAAATCACCCATATCGACTGGGATCTGGACATGGCCGAAAAGGGTGGCTACCCCGACTTTATGCTCAAGGAGATCCACGAGCAGCCGCGCGTCGTGCGCGATACCCTGGTTGGCCGCATGACGCCTGCCGGCGAGCTCGACATCGATGAGCTGGGCCTGTCCCTCGAGGAGCTCAACGACATCGACCGTGTCTACGTGATCGCCTGCGGCACCAGCTATCACGCCGGTCTCATCGCAAAGAACCTTATTGAGGGCTGGGCTCGCATTCCTACCGAGGTCGAGGCGGCTAGCGAGTTCCGCTATCGCAACCCCATCATCACGCCGACGACGCTCGTCGTTGCCGTGTCCCAGTCGGGTGAGACGGCCGACACCCTTGCCGCCATTCGCGATGCGCGCATCAAGGGCGCCAAGGTCTTTGGTATTACCAACGTGGTGGGCAGCCCGGTGGCGCGCGAAAGCGACGGCGTTATCTACACCAAGGCCAACAAGGAGATCGCAGTCGCCTCGACCAAGAGCTTCATCGGTCAGGTCGTGAGCCTCACGCTTTTGGCCTTGCTGCTGGCGCAGGTGAAGTACCGTCTGACCACCAAGCAGACGCGCATGCTGTTCCGCGAGCTTTCCGATACGGCCGAGCAGATCCAGTGGATCCTGGATACGCAGACCGAGGCCGTGCACGAGGCCGCGCTTGTGTGCAAGGACGCGCAGTCCGCACTGTTCGTGGGTCGCGGCATGGGCGCCGCCATCTCCTACGAGGGTGCGCTCAAGCTCAAGGAGGTCAGCTACCTGCATGCCGAGGCATATGCCGCCGGCGAGATGAAGCACGGCCCCATCGCGCTGATCGATCCGGGCTTCCCCGTCATCGCGGTGGCAACCAAGAGTGCCACGTACGACAAGACGGTGTCGAACCTCATGGAGTGCAAGGCGCGCGGCGCCAAGGTGATCGTCGTTGCAACCGAGGGCGACGAGGAAATCAACAAGATCGCTGACTGCATCATTCGCGTGCCGGCCGTCCGCGACGTGTTCAGCCCCATCACGGCGAGCGTTCCGCTGCAGCTGCTCGCCCGCGAGGTTGCCATCTTACGCGGTTGCGACGTCGACCAGCCTCGCAACCTGGCAAAGAGCGTTACCGTGGAGTAGCGGATGTTCCGGCGTTTTGCCAAACGCCGGAACTGCTCGACGCTGCGCGGTCCGCATTCACGCCAATCTGACGTTCAATTTCGAGGGCGCGACCAGAAGGTCAGCGCCCTCTCATTTCACGTCACCTTGGCGCAAATGCGGCCCGCTCGCTGCTGGCGACTGACATCGAGTGCCCCGTTGTTGTCGCGTTCTAGCGACCAAGGCCCGGCTCCGTTGCAGTGGAGTCGGGCCTTTTGCATTTGACCAGATAAAACCTGCCAAAATAAACCTGTCCCTTTTTGGCAGGTTAGCGGAGCTTGCTGGTCTCGAAGTACTTGGGATATTGGTCCAGGACCTCGGTCTGGTTGCGGAACATCATATGCAGGTGCTTGCTGACCAAAAAGCTCGCCTCGATAGGATCGCGACCGGCGATGGCGCGGCGGATCTGCTTGTGCTCGTTAACAGTCTCCTGATTGTCGAGCGTCTGTGTGGCGGCACGCAGCCAGCGGAAGCGTTCCAGGTCGGCATTGGTCTCCTCGAGCCATGACCATACGGTGCTGCGGCACGCGATGCTAAAGATCATGCGGTGCATGAGGTTGTCGCTTAAAAAGAATCCGATGCGATCCTCTTCGGCCATGGCCTTTTCCTGCAGCGCGATGGCCCGGTCGAGCTGCTCGATGCCTGCCGAGGTGGCACGGGCGCAGCACTCCACAATCACCTGTTTTTCCAGGTGTTCACGAATATAGCAGGCACTTTCGGCAAAGGTGAGGTTGATAGGCGAGACATAGGTGCCGCTTTGGGGCACGGTGCGCACCAGGCCTTCCTGCGCCAAGCGAACCAAAGCCTCGCGCACAGGGGTGCGCCCCATATCAAGGTCGTCGCAAAGTTGCTTGACGCCCAGCTTTTCGCCCGGCTTGTAGTCCAGGTAGACGATTTTGCGTCGAATGGTGTGGTAGGACTGGTCCTGTAGACTCATTTCCTGCTCGCCGACGTGCATCGATTCTTCCATAGCGCCTCGCAACTGTTCTATCAAACTCATATGTCAGTTGTTAATTATGCCGCGAATCAGCTCTCCGCGGTGGGTAATTCGGCTGTTGCCCAAGAACTATTGCGGCATCTTAGTCTGTGTTTGCGCAAGGCTGTGCCCAATGTTGCCGTATCATAAGCCGTCGCAAACGTGAAATAGAAAGAAGGAATCCCATATGCAACTGGCAAACATCGTACGCGAGCGCTGGAAAGGCGTCTTGTTCTGCCTGATCATCGCCATTCCCGCGACGTTGCTCGGCAAACAAATTGAGGTGGTCGGCGGTCCGGTATTTGCCATCCTCTTTGGCATGGTCCTGGCGCTCGTCTTTCCCAAGAATCGTCGCGAACAACTTGCTGCCGGTGTCACCTATACGTCTAAAAAAGTCTTGCAGTACGCGGTTATCCTGCTTGGCTTTGGCATGAACCTCTCCCAGATTCTGTCCAAGGGCGCCCAGTCGCTACCGATTATCGTGGCAACAATCTCGACCTCGCTTGTCATCGCCTTTGTGCTCTGCCGCGTCATGAATGTGCCGGGTAAGATCGCGACGCTTGTGGGTGTGGGTTCGTCGATTTGCGGCGGTTCTGCTATCGCCGCGACCGCACCCGTCATCGATGCCGACGATCGCGAGATTGCCCAGGCCATTTCGGTCATCTTCCTGTTTAACGTTATCGCGGCGCTCGTGTTTCCAACGCTCGGCGGCATGCTCGGGCTGACCAACGAGGGCTTTGGCCTGTTTGCCGGCACCGCCATCAACGACACCTCGTCCGTAACGGCTGCGGCGAGCGCTTGGGACAGCATGCATCCCGGCGCCAATGTGCTCGAGAGCGCCACAGTGGTCAAGCTCACCAGGACGCTGGCCATTATTCCCATCACGTTGGTCCTCGCATGCTGGCAGATGCATCTGGCACGCAAGGCCGGTGGCGACGCTAAGAGCACGTTCTCGCTTAAACGCGCGTTTCCCATGTTTGTGCTGTTCTTTGTGCTGGCGAGCGTGATCACCACGGTGTTTCAGCTTCCTGTGTCCATCACGGCGCCCATCAAGGAGCTGTCGAAGTTCTTTATTGTGATGGCCATGGCGGCTATTGGTTTTAATACCGATATCGTCGAGCTGGTCAAAAAGGGCGGCAAGCCCATCGCGCTGGGCTTTTGCTGCTGGATTGGCATTGCGTGCATGAGTTTGGGAATGCAGCACGTGCTGGGAATCTGGTAGAGAAGTAGCTTGTTTGCGTGCTGCGTGTTGGTTGCTGGTGAGCGCAAGCCTGCAGTGGAGCGATAGGAGCTCTTGCGGGTATGGCTTGTCCGCAGGTTTATAAGTCCCGAAGAGCTCTTATCGCCCCGCCAGGATGGCGATGCGGGGCAACACCTATACTCGCAGGATGACGCTTTCTGCCCTATAGTGTTTGGTGAGCAATATCGTTCAATTTTGAAACACTCGGTCGTGCGACCGTCGACGGTTGCACGTCGCTGCGGACAGGGGCAAATAATGGATAGCGATGCCAAGCTGAACATCTTGACCGAGGCCCTGGCTGCTGCCGGGGCCTCGGCATTGGCAATTGATGCGCGTGGGGACGTCGCGATCTCGACCATGAATGACGCGGCGCTTGAGCGGGATGTGGCGACTTTTGTCGCTGAGCGCCTCGACCGTATAGGAGACGGCGCGCGTCTGGTTATGGGGCGTGCGGGTACGCGCCTGAGCCTGACCGTTCGCCCCACCGACAAAGAGGACGGGGGCCTTTGGGTCGTCGTGGTCCGCGAGGTGCGCGGCGCCGCGGCGCATGCGGGCATCGAGTGGCTCAACGCCGACGAGGTTGAGGCCCGCTACGAATTGAGCGCGTACGGCATCGTTGAGGGGGCGGCCTCGGTGGCTGCGCCGGTTGCCGAGAGCTACGCGCGCGGTGTGCCCCTTATGCTCGAGGGTGAGCTGGGAGCGGGTCAGATCGAGATCGCCAAGCGCCTCTATCTGGACGGTCCTTTTGCCGATCAGCCCTTTGTTTCCCTTGCGCTTGATGAACTCACCGAGCGCGGTTGGCGCCATGTGCTCAAAAGCGCCGAATCGCCGTTGTTCCAAACGGGGCTGACCCTTTGCATTGAGGGCTGGAATGCGGTTGGCCCCCAGCGCCTCCGCGAGCTGGTCTCCACGATGACCGACACTGCGTTGGCGACGCGCTGCCATGTGGTGCTGACAGCGAATGACATGCCGGGCGGCGGCGAAAGTGATCAAGCCGCCTTTGTGACCGAGCGCTTCGCCTGTGCGGTGAGCGTGGCGCCGGCAATCGTCGAGCAGGGAGCCACGTCGCAAAAGATTGCGCACTATTTGGAATATCTCGCTGGTGCATTTGGGACGGCAGCGCCCACGCTGTCTGCCGCGGCGACGAAGGCGCTCGATGCTTACCGCTGGCCGCGCAATTATCTGCAGCTCCGCGAGGTCTCGGAACGACTGTATATATTGGCGGGGACGGGCACGGTGGACCGCGCTGTGGCGGAGGAAGTGCTAGCCCAAGAGGACGTGATTAAGACCGCAACCTTTGGCGCCCCGACGCTCGAAAGTGACCTGTATATCCTGCGACCGCTGGCCGATACCGAGCGAGATATCGCGCATCTGGTTGTAGACCATCTCCACGGCAACCGAACCCGTGCGGCGGAGGTGCTGGGCATAAGCCGTACAACGCTGTGGCGCTTGCTGAAGGACGATGACCGTTGAGCGAGGCGCCCGTGACCGCGCGCGACGCGTGTGCTACAGTCCAAAGCGTTATTGTTTCGATTTGGTTACGGCGTGCGAGGGCATATGGCTGAGACTTCAAAACCGAGCCGCAGAAGGCGGAGTGCCGCGCCGGTCAACCGACGCACGACATCGGTGACGTGGGGCAAACACGCCTCGGGGTTTGATGGCTCGTTCAAGCGCACTAAATATGGCTATCCTTCGGCAAGCGCCCGCTTGGCAATGCAGGCAGAGTCCTCGCTGTGGGGCCGCAAACGCGTGGTGGGCTCAAAGCTCAAGCACGACGGCACGCTTGGTTACATCAGCCGCGGGGCGGCTCGCCGCAGTGGGCTCAATCCTGCTGGTTGGCATCGTTATGTTCCGATCGCGGTCGTCGTTGCAGTGATCGTCATCGCACTCGCTGCGCTTGGCTACGCCGGCGGCGGTGCCAACTTGGACGCGATGTTTAAATCGCCCGAGCTCGCGCATGCAGGCACAGAAATTGTCGAGGGCGCTCAGACCCAGACGGGCGTCGCGCCCCAGCGCGGTATCGTTGCGGCAGCCTCCGCCATCGCCGACGCGCAAAAGGACGACGGCGAACAGGGCGACGGCGCCGAAACGACCCACACGAACGAAACGACGACAACTCCATCGGCAAGATAAGTTGCGAGTGGGTCCGCCGTTCGTTAGAACGGCGGAACTAATTACCTAACGTACACCACGTTGTCGCGGCGCGGCTTTGCCTCGGGAAGCGTGTCCTCGGCATAGCCCAGAATGCAGTGACCGACACCGCGCAGGCTGCCGTCGGCGGGCAGGCCCCAGCTGGCCAGCAGCTCCAGGCCCTCGGGCGAGTCAAAGACCTCATGCGCGCGATGAATCCAGCACGAATCGACGCCCAGCGCATAAGCCGCGTTGAGCAGGTTGCCCATGGCGAGCGAGCCGTCTTCCAGATGTGTGGGCACGCTGCGGTCAACCAGCACCACCACAACGGTCTTGGCGCCATAGAAGGGGTCGCTGTTGCTGCCCATGACCTGGGCGTTGAGCTGTGAGAGACGCTCGACGGTCGCGGGGTCGGTGACGGCGACAAACGTCACCGGCTGGCGGCCCATGCCGCTCGGTGCATATTGGCCGGCTTCGATAATACGTGCAAGCTTTTCGGCCTCGACAGGGCGGTCGCTGTATTTGCGGCAGCTGCGGCGGTGAATGAGTGCTTCGATAGTCTCCATGGTGTCTCCTTGCGGTGGCGTTGCAGATGCCCCGTTCATACCCGTCGGGCTCAAACGATAGACGGTCAATTGCCCGGCCAAAAGGGTAGATTCCAATTGGGAAAGTAGGTTTGCATAAAAGTACCTTCAGAATGTGACAAACAAATGGGATGGTTAAACGTTTTATCCCGTCTACCCTGCGGTTTTTTACCACTTGCCTAAATGACGAACGCATAACCTCTGATAAAGGTTTTACTAAAGGAGTACCAACGTTTATCAATGCGCCGTGGTGGCGCCGGGCCAGGAGGTAACATCATGTTCCAGGCTGGAGATGTCGTCGAGACCGATTTCGAAGGATTTCTGAAGCTGCTGCGTTCCAAGACGCGCGCTTTCGTGTCGATCAACGATCACGAGTACTACATCACGCACACCGATGGCTATTGGCGTGTTCAGGATTGCGAGGCCCTCAACGACAAGGGCCACTTTACTGACTGCTCCGAGCTGGTCAACACGGTCTGCGAGGTCGTCGAGCTGCCGTGGATTGCCGGCAAGAGCCTGCATGACAGCTTCTCGGGCGCTACGGTCTATGAGGCCGTCGCCGCTTAACAGGCAATAAAACCCGATTTTCACGTGACCGCTGGCGCCGCCCCCGCGCCGGCGGTCTTTTTCTGCCGATAGGCCATAAAAATGCACGCATTTGCGGAGAGCCTGTTGACGATAGTCAAAACTCGGACTAATCTAGAGACACATAATTGGTCAAAAATCGGACAATTGAATGGTGGGATAGATGAATAGTGCGGTTACGCTGGTCGACTTCGATCGGTTGCTCAATGGACTCGACCATATCTATTCGGAGTTCTCGCGCGCCTGCGGCCTTTCGGACTGCGCCTATTGGATGCTCGTCGACACTAGCACGGCGGGCGGCAGTATTGCCGTAAGCCGTCTGACAAGCGAATGGTTCTACAGCAAGCAGACCATCAACTCGGCAATTAAAACCTTGACGGCGCGGGGCTTCGCAACGTTGGGGTTTGCCGAAGGCAGTCGTAAGAACAAGGTTGTGAGCCTGACCGAAGCGGGCATGCGGTTTGCCGAGCGTTATGCGCTGCCGGCACTCAAGGCCGAGCAGCGAGCCTTTGGCGCGCTTGAGCCATGTGAGCAGCGCGAGATTATGCGCTTGATCGGCAAATTCTCTCAGGTGCTCGGCGATGAGTGCGATGCCTTTAAGCAGCATATCGCTGCCGAGAGCCAAGCCGAGAATCAAGGTGAGGGGGAGTCGTGCGACTGTTAATGAGGTTTTTGAAGCCCTATCGAGGGCTTGTCGCAGTGACGCTGCTGGTGCTGCTGGTGGATAACGTCGGTACGCTGCTGGTTCCCACGATGCTGGCGAACATGGTCAACACCGGTATTACCACGGGCGATATCGACTACATTTTACGCAACGGTCTCTACATGTTTATCGCGACCAGCATGGCTAGCGGCGGCACGGTGCTGGGCTGCTATCTTTCGGCGCGCCTGGCCGCCAACGTGGCTTGCGATATCCGCAATGCCGTGTACGACAAATCGCTCGAGCTCGCGGCCAGCGATTTTGAGCGCTTTGGCACCGGATCGATGATCACGCGCTCGCTCAACGACATCAACGTGATTCAGCAGGCGATTCTGCAGACGATTCAGCTGGTGCTGCCCGTGCCGTTTTTGGCTGTGGCGGGCATCATCTTCGCCTGGTTTATCGATCCCGCCATGGGCACGCTTCTGGGCGTAGTCGTTGCGATTGTGCTGGTGGCGGCGGTCTTTACGGTTGCCAACGCGGCGCCGATTTTTATGCGCCTACAGGGCTTTATCGACCGCATGAACGTGGTGCTGCGCGAGAATATTGTGGGCGTGCGCGTCATCCGTGCGTTTAACAAGGAGCGCCACGAGGAACGGCGTCTGGACGAGGTGTTTAGCGAATACGCCGCCAACGCCATCAAAGTCAACCACCTGTTTGTGGGCCTCGACAGCTCAAGCTTCTTTTTGATGAACATCGCCGAGGTGGCGGTGCTGTGGGTGGGCGGCAACCGCGTAGGCGCCCACGCCATGCAGATTGCGAGTATCTCGGCGGTGCTGGAGTATGCAATTCTGATCCTGTTCTTTGTGATGATGGCCCAGATGGTGGTGCTGACGCTTCCGCGTGCTGCCGCGTGCCTGAACCGTGCGCAGCAGGTGTTGGAGATTGAGCCGAGCATCGTCGATGGCGAGCGCACGCTGGATGACGGGGCGCGCGAGCCCCAAGACGAAGCCGATGCGGTGGCTGTGTTCGACCACATGTCGTTTCGCTTTGACGATGCCGACGAGGACACCCTGTGCGACCTGAGCTTTGCCTGTCGCCGTAGCCAGACCACGGCGATTGTAGGCTCGACGGGTTCGGGCAAGTCGACGGTGGCCAAGCTCTTGCTTCGCTTCCACGATGCCACGAAGGGCGCCATTCGCCTGAATGGCATCGATCTGCGCGACCTTTCGCAAGACGACATCCGCGGGCGTATCGCCTATGTGCCGCAGAAGGCATGGCTGTTCTCGGGTACGGTGGCGAGCAACCTGCGCTTTGGCAACGAAGACGCGACTGAGGCTGACATGCTCCATGCGCTGGAGGTTGCCCAGAGCACCTTTGTGCTCGACCAGCCCCAGGGGCTCGATACGCCGGTGGCCCAGGGCGGCACGAACTTCTCGGGTGGTCAGCGCCAGCGCCTGGCGATTGCCCGCGCACTCATGAAGCATGCCGATCTATATATCTTCGACGACAGTTTTTCGGCCCTGGACTTTAAGACCGATGCGGCACTGCGCCATGCGCTGCAGGACGAGACGTGCGATGCCGCGGTGCTCATCATCGCCCAGCGCATCTCGACTATTTTGCATGCCGATCAGATCGTGGTGCTCAAAGACGGCGAGATCGTGGGCCTAGGCACGCACGACGAGCTCATGGAAACCTGCGAGGTGTACCGCGCAATCGCGGAATCGCAGATGAAGGGAGGTGAGTAGCATGACCGAGGAGCTCAAGAAGCAGGGCATCGTCGATGGCGCTGCGGTTGTAGAGACAGTCGAGGAGACGGGCGTCGCGCCCGACCTGGACGAAGCCGCCAAGGCGGCGGAGCGCGAGGCTCGCCGCCAAGCGCTCTACGAGGAAAACGAACGTGCCGAGGACGAGCGCGCCCGCGCCGAGGCAGAGCGTATGCGCGACGTGGACGACGAAGACGAGGACGAGACGCCTCGGGATACCTGGGCGACGGTGCGCCGCCTGTGGAGTGAGGCTGCCGGCGACCATTGGCGCTTCTATATCGTGTTCGCGAGCATTGTGTTCTATGTCATCTTTAACACCGCCGCGCCGGCATATAGCGCCCGCGTGATCGATGAGCTGTGGGGCCACATTCAGGTGGCGTTTGCCAACGACACCACTTTCAGCATCACCTGGGAGAACTGCGGCAGGACTATCTTCATCTACTTTTTGATTTGGACGGCCGCCGCTTCGTTCTACGCGCTCCAGAGCTTTTTGATGTCGAGCGTGGCCGAACGCCTCAATCTGTGCCTGCGCAACCGCATCGCGCAAAAGCTCAACCGTCTGCCGCTCGCCTATTTTGACGCGCATCGTCCCGGCGAGGTCGTCAGCCGCGAGACCAACGACCTGGACAAGATGTCCGAGAGCATGCAGCGCGGATTGCTGCAGCTGCTCGTGTCGATCGGCACGGTTGTTGGTGCTGTGAGCGTGATGTTCGTGTTCAGCGTGCAGCTTACGCTCGTCTTTCTGTTCTTTACGGCACTGTCGCTGCTGGTGACGAAGGTCGTCTCGCGCCGCACACACGATGTGACGGGCGAGCGCCAGGAGTGGGTGTCCAAGATTACGAGTGCGGTCGAGGAAGGCTATTCGGGCCGTCTGGTGATCCGCGCGTTTAACCGCGAACGCCAAAGTTCTGCCGAGGTGCACCAGGCCTCGGGCGAGCTGGCACGCGTGAGTGCCAAGGCCGACTTTATGATCAATGCCGTCGGCCCTGCGGTGCGCTTTATCGGCCGTTTGGCGCAGATCGTGATCGCGCTGGTGGGCTGCAGCATGCTGGTTGCCGGTCACATGACCGTCGGCGTGTTCCAGGCGTTCTTCCAGTTTATCTACGAGGCGTCCGAACCCATGACGCAGCTGTCGTTTACCTTCAACTCGCTGCAGAGCGCGTTGGCGAGTGCGGAGCGCGTGTTCGACCTGCTCGATGAGCCCGAGATGGAGGCCGATCCGCTGCCGGACGAGGCCGCCAAGCTGCCGGGTCGCGTTGAGGGTCGCGTCTCCTTTGAGCACGTGCGCTTTGGTTATTCGCCCGACAAGCCGCTTATGCACGACGTGTCGTTTACCGCCGAGCCGGGCCAGAAGATTGCCGTGGTGGGAACCACGGGCGCGGGCAAGACGACGCTCATCAACCTGCTCATGCGCTTCTACGAGATTGACGGCGGGCGTATTACACTCGACGGCGTGGATACGAGCCGCATGGACCGCGGCGAGCTACGGCAGCAGTTTGGCATGGTGCTGCAGGACGCCTGGCTGTTCGATGGCACGATTGCCGAAAACATCGCCTACGGCTGTCCCGAGGCGACGCGTGAGGAGATCGTGGCGGCTGCGCGCGCCGCGCAGGTCGACTTCTTTGTGCGTACCATGCCGCAGGGCTACGACACGCGCGTGGCCAACGATGCCGAAAGCATCAGCCAGGGCCAGCGTCAGCTGCTGACCATCGCACGCGTGCTGCTCAATAACCCGGCGATTCTCATCCTGGACGAGGCGACCTCAAGCGTGGATACGCGTACCGAGCTTGCCATCGGTCGTGCCATGGACGCGCTCATGCGCGGGCGCACGAGCTTTGTGATCGCGCACCGCCTGTCGACGATCGTGGACGCCGACCTGATCTTGGTCATGGATCACGGCAACATTATCGAGCAGGGCACGCATAAGGAGCTGCTGGCTGCCGAGGGTGCCTACGCCGACCTCTATCTGAGCCAGTTCGCATAATGTGACAAAGGGACAGTCTCTTTGCCACATCACAAATAAGGCGCGCCGGGGATGAATTCCCTGGCGCGCCTTTGCGTTGATGCCGATGTCGTTTTGTGCCGCTTGCGTTCCTAGCGTTCGTCCACGAGCTTGGCGACGAGGGCCTTGAGCTCGGCCACCTCTCGCTCGAGTTCCTTGACGCGGCGGGCATTCTCGGTGATGCCCTGGCGGTTGAGGGCGGACTGCTCGGCGGCGTCATCGGGCATGTACTCGCGATGCTGCTTGGCGTCGAAACTCTCCTCGAACACACGGCAGCCGTTGCGCTTGATGATGCGTCCCGGCACGCCCACGACGGTGCAGTTGTCGGGGACGTCCTTAACGACGACCGAGTTGCCGCCGATCTTGACGTTGTTGCCGATGCGGATGTTGCCGAGCACCTTGGCGCCCGTGCCCACCGTGACATTGTTGCCCAGGGTGGGGTGACGCTTGCCGGTCTCGTTGCCGGTGCCGCCGAGCGTGACGCCCTGGTAGAGCACACAGTTGTCGCCCACAATGGTGGTCTCGCCGATGACGACGCCCATGGCGTGGTCGATAAAGAAGTGCTTGCCAATCTGCGCGGCAGGGTGAATCTCGACGCCGGTGATGTGGCGGGTGATTTGCGAGAGCACGCGGGCGAGCGAGCGATGACCGTGCTCCCACAGCCAGTGCTCGGGCACGTGGTTCCACTTGGCGTGCAGGCCAGGATAGGAAAGAAAGATGACCAGACCGTTTTGCGCGGCGGGGTCCTGCGCCTGGACGGTCTTGATGTCCTCGCGAATGGTATTGATAAAGCTCACCGGCCGCCCTCCCTTAGCGCCATGGCAATGCGATTCAATAAAGTATAGCGATTCGCTAGGGATTAAAAAGGACAATCTTGGCGGCTTTGCGCTACAAGTGTCAGTTATGCAAACTTGCTGGTAATGGAGTCATGCTTTTGTGGGGTTGCGCACGAGGGGGCACCGCAACCGTATACTGGTCAACTTGGACGTATCCGCGCCCACAACTGAGAGGTTTTACTTCATGGGTTTCATCAATTTTATTGCCGAGCTGCTTAAGGACCCGCGCACCGCGATCGCCAGCTGGATCGCCGCCGGCCCGCTTATGGCCTACGGCTGCGTGTTCCTGATCATCTTTATCGAGACGGGCGTGGTGTTCTTCCCGTTCCTTCCCGGTGATTCGCTGCTGTTCGCCTCGGGTTTCTTTGCCCACAACGGCGGCTTTAACATCGTGGCGCTTCTGGCCACCGCATGGGCCGCTGCCATTTTGGGCGATCAGTGCAACTTTATGATCGGTCACTTCTTTGGCCGCAAGATCATCGCTTCGGGCAAGGTCAAGGCCATGACGCCCGAGCGCATCAAAAAGTCCGAGGACTTCTTGGACAAGTGGGGTCACCTGGCCATCTTCCTGGGTCGCTTCTTCCCGTTTATCCGCACCTTTGTGCCCTTTATCGCTGGCATGGGCGGCATGCACTGGCGCAACTTTGTCGTCTTTAACGTGCTGGGCGGCATTACCTGGTCGACGGTCTTTACGCTGCTGGGCTACTTCTTTGGCGGCATTCCCTTTGTGCAGGAGCACTTTGAGCTGCTGATTATCGGCATCGTTGCCGTGTCGATCATCCCGACCGTGGTCGGTCTGGTTAAGGCCAAGCTGGGTAAATAGAACGCCTAGCTCGAGCCAGCGCGCAGACCGTACAGTTGAGGCCCGTCACCGCTTACGGTGGCGGGCCTTTTTGCTTCGGTCAAATGAAAATACTTTACTTAGTTAAAGAAAAGCGTTTTATCAGACGCGTGCGGGGAGTACAATCTCGTGCATGCGAATCGACGTGCCATCGGCTTTGATGCTGCTCGCGTGTCCCGTCCGGCTCTACGCTCCGGGCGTGCGACGTTGCGACGCGGTCGGCCTCGGTCCTTGCGTGCGGGTTCGCGAGTATGCAACTGTGTATGTAAGGAGCGACATATGACTGTCGAGAAGAAGGATATCGATTGGGGTAGCCTCGGCTTTGGCTACATGAAGACCGATTACAGCTACGAGGCTCATTGGAAGGATGGCGAGTGGGACGAGGGCGGCCTGACCACCGACCACACCCTGCATGTCTCCGAGTGCGGCGGTATCTTCCATTACTGCCAGGAGGTCTTTGAGGGCCTGAAGGCCTACACCGCCGAGGACGGCAGCATCGTCTGCTTCCGTCCCGACATGAACGCTGAGCGTATGTATAACTCTGCCCAGCGCCTCGAGATGCCCCCGTTTCCCAAGGACAAGTTCGTTGAGGCCGTCAAGCAGGTCGTTTCTGCCAACGCCGCCTGGGTTCCGCCCTTCGGTTCCGGCGCGACCCTGTACGTGCGTCCGTTTATGATCGGCTCCGGTGACGTGATCGGCGTGGCTCCCGCTCCTGAGTACACGTTCCGCATTCTCGTGACCCCGGTCGGTCCGTACTTTAAGGGCGGCCTCAAGCCCGTCAAGCTGCGCGTTTCCGAGTATGACCGTGCTGCACCGCACGGCACCGGCAACATCAAGGCCGGCCTGAACTACGCCATGTCCCTTAAGCCCACGATGGAGGCCCATCGCGAGGGCTATGCCGAGAACCTGTATCTCGACTCCGAGTCCCGCACCTATGTCGAGGAGACCGGTGGCGCCAACGTCCTGTTCGTGAAAGAGGATGGCACGCTCGTCGTTCCGCAGTCGCACACCGACTCCATCCTGCCCTCTATCACCCGTCGTTCGCTCGTTCAGGTTGCTCAGGACCTGGGCATGACCGTTGACCAGCGCCCCGTCGAGTGGGCCGAGGTCAAGGCCGGCACCTTTGTGGAGTGCGGCCTGTGCGGCACCGCTGCCGTCATCTCCCCGGTGGGCGAGATCGACAACAAGGTCTATGGCGCCGACGAGACCGTGACCTTCCCGGCTGGTTACACCGAGATCGGCCCTGTGATGAAGAAGCTCCGCGAGACCCTGACTGGTATCCAGTCCGGTGCTGTCGAGGACAAGCACAACTGGGTTTACACCGTCGCGTAAGCTGTCTTAGCTGTCCGGCCCGAGGGCAACCTTCCTTTCCGGCGCGTCCTCGGACATGAAAGAACCTCCGCTGCGCACTACGTGCGGCGGGGGTTCTTTCGTCCTGCGGAGTGCGCCGGAAAGGAAGGCCGCGCTTTTGTTTTGGTTCGCGCCATGTGGGGGTGGTGGCGACGTGCATTTTTGCGAGTATTCTGCAGTCGAAGGTCCCTGCATACCGATCTCGGGCAAAAAATCGGGAGTTCTCGATGTTTTCTACGAATGATGGGCGGGGTTATGGGCTGGCAGCGTTTGATTTGCAGGGATATTCGCGGTCTTTGGCATTTATCGTGGCGCCCGAAGCTCTTGGTTATGTTGAATACTCCTAAAAATGCACGACGCTTAGAGGGGGACCTTCGCGAAAAAGGAAACCGCCCCGTCGAAGTATGCATTCGACGGGGCGGTTTATGCATTTGGCCGATTAAGGATGCGCTGTCAAACTACTAGAACTTGACGGTCGGGGCCTGGCGGGCTGCTTCGGCGGCCTCGAAGCCCTGGCGCTCCTTAAACTGGAAGATGCCGGCAAAGATGACAGCCGGGAACGTCTGAATGGCGTTGTTGTAGCTGAGCACGCAATCGTTGTAGCTCTGGCGTGCGTAGCTAATCTTGTTCTCGGTATCCTCGAGCGATGCCTGCAGCTGCGTAAAGTTGGTGTTTGCCTTAAGATCGGGATAGGCCTCGGCTACGGCGAAGAGCTGACGCAGCGCACCGGTCAGCACGTTGTCGGCTTCCATCTTGGCCTCGGGCGTGGTGGCCTTGACGGCGGTGTTACGCGCGCTGATCACGGCGGAGAGCGTCTCCTGCTCGTGCTTGGCGTAGCCCTTGACGGTCTCGACCAGGTTGGGGATCAGGTCGTTGCGGCGCTGCAGCTGCGTATCGATGTTCTGCCAGGCGTTATCGATGCGGTTACGCTTGGTGACCATGTTGTTGTAGATGCCGGCGATGGCGCAGACAATCACAATGACAACAACGATGCCGATGATGACGGTAATCATGATGTCTCCGTTTCGAATGGCCGCGGCGGCATGCGCCAGCTGCCGTTGGTATAACGCTACTAGTATACCCGCAACGTTTTGTCGTGCCGAACTTTCCGGTAAGCGTTGTGTTTTCGGCGGGGTTGGCACCGGGGCAAAGCGCGCGAGGTACAGGTGTAAGATATGCGACAGATTGACGAGTGTTGTCTTTGCCCTGAGGATGGCGATACCAGTGGACCTTCGCATCAAGAAAACCTACCGCGCCCTGTTCGATGCCTTCACCGAGCTTCTCGAGGAGCATCGTTTTGAGGACCTGACGGTTGCCATGCTGTGCGACCGCGCCATGATTCGCCGCACGACGTTCTACAAGCACTTTCGCGACAAGAACGATTACTTTGCCTTTTATATCGATGAGCTTATGTCGGGCTTGCCGCAAAAACAGCCCGATGAGGCCGGCGCGGTATCTGCCGAGGACGTGCGCGCGCTTCGGCACGCGATTTTGGACGATGCCATGGATTTGATTCTGGCGCACGAGCGGCTCATGGATAACATTTTGGCAAGCAGCATGTCGGGCATGTTGACCAACGTTATTTGCGACCGCATTGCCCGCTCCATCCGCGAGCGTGTGATGAACGTGCTTGCCGAGGATGCCCTGGCCCCCGTGTCACTCGAGACGACGTCTGAGTTTGTCGCCGGCGGTATTATTCGACTTTTCACGATATGGTGGGAATCGGGCCACGATCTTGAGCGTCGACCTGAGATAGCCGATGTGGTCGATGCACTGTTTGAGCGGACCATGACACCGGTGCATCACTAGGAGTGGCGGAGAGAGGGGGATTCGAACCCCCGGAACGCTCTCGCGCTCAACGGTTTTCAAGACCGCCGCATTCAACCGCTCTGCCATCTCTCCGTGAGTCGTAATGATAGCATCGTTTTGAATTTGCAACAGGGAAGGCGAACGATGACGATCACCGAAATCGACGAGAAGTTCATGCGCGAGGCGCTGGCGGAGGCTCGCGCCGCTGCTGCGGTGGGCGAGGTGCCCATCGGAGCCGTAGTGGTGCGCGACGGTGAGATCGTCGCGAGGACGCACAATCGGCGCGAGCTCGACCAGGACCCTTCGGCTCATGCCGAGTTTGCGGCCGTGTGCGCCGCTGCCCAGGCGCTCGGTCGCTGGCGCCTTTCCGACTGTACGGTCTATGTGACGTTGGAACCCTGCTGCATGTGCGCAGGCCTTATGGTTAACGCGCGCGTGGGGCGCTGCGTGTATGGCGCGAGCGACGCCAAGGCGGGCGCGTTGGGATCCCTATACGATTTGAATGCCGACTCGCGCCTGAATCATCGGTTTAACGTGACGGCTGGGGCCTTGGCGGATGAATGCCGTGAGCTGCTGAGTAGCTATTTTGACGGTCTGCGCGGAGCGGGCGGCGCTGATTGCGGCTGTGGGGCCGATCTTGAAGCACACGCCGCTCACGCCGCAGCGCTCGCGGGTGCCGAAGAGGATGCTGGCGCGGCGGTTGATTTTGGCCCCGTGCAGCGCCGGCCCCGCCGTGTGCTGTTGGCGATCGACTCCTTTAAGGGCAGCGTTTCGAGTGCGCAGGCGGAGGCGGCGGTTGCCGAAGGCGTGCGCCGCGTTTGGCCCGATGCCGAGGTGTGCACATTGCCGCTGGCGGATGGCGGTGAGGGGACGCTCGATGCCGTTGCCGCGTGCGGCGGTGAGATTGTGACCTGCGAGGTGGCAGGTCCCTTGGGCGACCGCGTGTCTGCCCGGATGCTGGTGGACGACGAGCGCGACTCGGCTGTAATTGAGATGGCCGAGACGGCGGGTATTGGGTATTCGAGCTGTACGGAGTCGGCGGCGTTGGCGGCTTCGACCTATGGCGTGGGCGAGCTTATGCTTCGCGCAGTTCGCACGGGCGCAAGGACACTCTATATTGGTCTGGGCGGCAGCGCCACCAACGACGGTGGCGCCGGCATGCTGCAGGCGCTGGGCGCGCGCGTGGTCGATGATCAGGGATGCGATATCGCCCCCGGTCTTGCCGGCCTTGAGCAGGTGGCGAGCGTTGATTTGGCGCCAGCGCTGCAGGCTTTGGATGGCGCTCGTATCGTTGTGCTTTCTGATGTCGAGAACCCACTCGTGGGGCGTCGCGGCGCGCTGACAGTGTTCGGTAGGCAGAAGGGTCTGCCGAGAGATGACGCCGAGGCACTTCACAGGTACGATAGTTGGATGGTCGGCTACGGCCGCCTGCTCGATACGGCGATTGCTAGGGCGCGGGTTCAGGGGTTGCTGCGCGTGTCCGAGGGTGCACGGACATTTGGCTCGGTGCTCGGCGTGCCCGGCGCGGGCGCTGCCGGTGGCTTGGGCGCGGCGTTACTGGCGCTCGGTGCGGAGCTGCGCTCGGGCGTGGAGACGGTGCTCGATCTGATTGGCTTTGACGAGCGCGTGCGCGATGTCGATCTGGTCATAACGGGTGAGGGCAATATGGATGAGCAATCCGCCGCTGGAAAGGCGCCGGTTGGTGTGGCTCGCCGCGCCAAGCGATATGGCAAGCCGGTGGTCGCCGTCGTGGGCGGTCGTGCCGACAACCTGGATGCGGTGTACGAGCAGGGCATCGACTTGGTGCTTCCGATCTGCCGCAAGCCCATGCCCCTCGACCAGGCGCTCAACCCTCAGGAAGCCACAACCAACCTCATCTGCGCCGGCGAGTCTGCCGCGCGAGCCTACGACCTCGCCCGCCTCTAGAGCTTATTCCCCCGGAGTCCGGTTTGGTCGAGTAGTCGAAAAGCCTCGTCCCAAATTAGCTACTTTGTGGGGCTGTGGGGGATAAAGATTGCCGGTCGATTTGTCCTACTGGGGCATGTCGACGGCGCGAGTGGTTCGATTTTGAGCCTGAGTGGCAACCCGAGGCGAAATTTCGGGTCACCCAAATTGCTACAATTTTAAGCATATAGCGATGTCCTGCCTTGCGTTTCTGCGCGGGGGGGGGCGTATATTTGCATCGATGGGGACGACGACACATATATAATGAGCCGCTGCTTGCCGTCCTCATGGATTTGGGGAGGGCCTTCATGAATCGCGCGTGTGCGAGAGCTCGAGAAATGCTAAAGCCTTTTGGCAAGAAAACCAATACCGCAAAGCGTGTCCTGAGGATTTTGACCGTCCCGCTGGCGGCGTGTGCGCTCTTGTTTGGTGCGACGAGTGCGTCGGCCGACCAGCCCGTTCCCTTGAGCAACCATACCGTACAGACGGTGAATCCCACCGGCACCACGGTCAATCTGTTCGATTATTGGGTAGTGAATGGCGACAACGACAGCTCGAAGAACATAAACAACGACAACAAGAATGACAACACCGGCATCAATAAAGACCATCAGCTCAAGTTCAATGGCGGTGCCGGATCGGGCATTAATAAATGGACGGGCAGAAGCAATATCAACGGCTTTGGACGCCTTTCTTTTGTAAAGAACACGCTGGTAGATGGCTATCCGTCAATCAAAGCCGGCACCTACACCTCCTATAACACGAGTGGTACGTACACCGACGAGTCGCTGGCTTATCTCTTTAATAACGACAGCCAGGTCAACGGCAAGGCCGTCTACAACAACGTGAAAAGCCTCTTCCAGCTCCAGAATGGTTATTACGTTTACGATTCGTATGGTTCTGAAGGCAACTATGCCGTATATAACTCCACGACTAACACCTTTGACGTCTACGATAAGGCGGGCGTATATAAGGGCGATGCGAGTAGCGAAACCAATCTGGGTCAGTTCTTCCCCTTTGACTCAGCTAGCAAGGTTTTTGATGAGCGGGGCAACAGCCTCTCCCCTAAGCAGATTATTGATGGAAGCACGAACCTCAATCACCACTTTGGCATGTCCATGACCACGGAGTTTGTCCAGCCTGCGGGCGGCAAGACCACCGATAACAACGACATGGTCTTTGAGTTCTCAGGTGACGACGACGTCTGGGTGTACATCGATGGCGTACTCGTGGGCGATCTGGGCGGCATCCACGAGAAGGCGACGCTTGATATCAACTTTGCTACCGGTGAAGTAAAGGTCGGTCATATTGACGGTGCGAATGGAGCCGAGAAGGAAATCGAAAAAACCAACATCAAGGCAAAGTTCAAAGCTGCCGGCGCAGATACCTCTAACTTCTCCGGCAACACCTTCTGTGACAGCAGCAAGCATACGCTGAGCTTCTTCTATCTGGAGCGCGGCGCGGGCGCATCGAACATGAAACTTAAGTTCAACCTCACCACGCTGCCATCGTCCGAGGTCGCGAAGGTCGACCAAAACGGCGAAGCAGTCAATGGCGCAACTTTCAAGCTGTACCAGTCCGATGGACCAGATGCCGAGGGACACTGGAATAAGGGTGAGCTCGTCGCTCAGGGCACGACGAAAGACGGGGGCCAGCTGATACTTCGAAAGTCGGACGATTCCGTTCTTTCGTTCGATAACCAGCATGCCGAGGGACACGACTACTTTGTACTCGAAGAGGTTGGCCTGCCCGTGGGATATCGCTCGAGCCTGACCTCATCGACTACCGCAACGCCAGGTGAGCTGCATCTGCAATACAAGCTGTCTCTTATACACATCTGACGCTGCC
>URBA01000006.1 GCA_900545905.1 uncultured Collinsella sp. | reverse complement strand
GCGTAGTCTCGTGGGCTCGGAGATGTGTATAAGAGACAGGCGGACGACTGCACCGCCAGGCTCCACCGCCGCCGAGAGGCGCTGGCCGCGGCGGGCAAGAGCGCGTGCAAGGCCAACGCCGCCGTGGCGCGCGAGCTCGCCTGCTGGGTCTGGGAGATCGGGCGCCGGGCGGAGGGGACCCTCGGCTGACCCCGTCGGACAACAAGCCTCCCGCCGGGAGGGCCCGCGCCTCGACGCATCGCCGGCGCGCGTTCACGAGCCCTTTTTGGGCAGCCCAAGGGCCGCGCCCGTGAACAAGACTGGTTTCGGACGAGCGCGCCGGACGGAGAATCGAAATGCGGTGGGGTGCGCGGACATACCGGGCTGACCGCCGGAAGCGCACCCGCAAGAGCCCGCGGATATTAGCTTGCCAGGCAAGCGTCGACTAAGCCATGCAGCGTGCGCGGGCTCTCCCGACGGGAAACGAAAAAGCCCGGTTTCAAACCGGGCTCGAACGAACATGCCTATTGACAATGGCTTTCTCATATTAGTAAAGGACCCCTTTGCAGAGGTCCTAGTCAATTCAAGGTGGCGGGGAAGGGAATCGAACCCCTGACACGAGGATTTTCAGTCCTCTGCTCTACCAACTGAGCTACCCAGCCATTTGAGGTGTGCCTTGTTTCAAGGCTTGATTAGTATAACCAAGGACGCGTTCCGGTCAACCGAGAATTTTAAAAAAGTTTTTGAGCACAGCCTCGGTTCTATAAATCGGCACGTCAGAGGCATCAGTCGGCAGCAAGAAGTTTTTCGCTCAGAGCCGCACGGGCAAACTCACTTGGCGTCATCCCCTCGGCAGCCGCCCGTCGACGAATGGCCTCCTTCATTCCCAGAGGAATCTTGACCGACAGCGTTGCCGTCCCCTCACCTGAGAGCGGGGGCCGTCCATGCACGATCCCACCAACGGTGTGTTCGCCATCCGGTAACTCTCCGCGCTCGTACGACTCGCACCACGCGTCAATCATTTCATCCGTTACAACCTGACCATTAGCGGCCGTATACGTCTTGCCCATCATCGACCCCTCTGCCGAGCTCGCTCGATCTCTTGCCAGAATTTCTTCTGAACCGGAGACAGAGCATGAATAATGAGCCATCCACGAATTAGTTCGACCGCAACAAGTTCCACACTTCGACCATCTGGAAGCCATCCAATGGCAAGCCATCTCGGCGGCTCGTCCTCCGACTCGCGGCGAATGCACTCAGTAACCGCGAACCAGGCACCTAGTACCTGCTTTTCCGTCAAGTGTTTTTTGGCGTTCGGATGGATCTCAACATCCATGCACCTTCTCCTCCATCTTACCCAATTTCGTATGACGAAAGTCCGCTGTCGCCAATCTCTTACGCCGGCACTTGTTGGAGGGCGGGAGGTGTAGCGAGGATTGAAGGGCGTTCCAATACCGCCCAGGCGCCGGGGCAGGAGCACATACACCAAGGACATACGTTTTCGTAGCGCGCGAGGATATTGCCGCGTGCATCGATGAAGGCGATGTCGATGGGATAGGCCATAAAACACGTATGGACCGAAGAGCAGCGTGGAAACGCCATGACGAGTGGCAGGCCGTTGGCGGCAACCGGACGCCGTCCCAGCATGCCGCGCAGGCGCACGACAAACGACTCCGCCACCATAAACTCGGCCGGCGTCCAACCCAGCCTGTTGAGTGCCCGCGCGTAAGCGATGTAGGACGAGACCGCGGTCACATGACCACCCCCGGACGCCATGGATCGACCGTCACCGCGCGCTCGTGCGACAACGTTGTCGGCGCCCCCAGCGGAACGCCAGCGATGCTGAGAGAAGTCGGCCACGGCTCATAGTGCATGGTGCAGGTGTAGGTCCTAAACGTACCGGATAGGGAGAGCAGGCCACCATCTGATGCCTTCGCGCCTTGCTCGCTCGACACTTCGATCTGCAAGTCATAGCCTTCCATGGCATTCAGAATTTGAGTCCGGACCGTCACCGAGGCATCGGCAGAGTTCTCGTCACCCTCCCCGCCCGGTGCCACAGCGTGCGCCAACACGATGTCGGGCACCACGCGGTCGAAGCGCGCGACAGCGCTGGCAAAGATCATAACGTTGTACACGATGAGTGCCAGCACCAGCAAAACGGGCGTAACCACTGCCATCTCAACCGTCGCTTGGGCGCGCTCCTCGCGCAGACGCATGCGGATACTCATTACGACCCACCGCCCAGAGCGCCAACCAGCGTGGCGACATCGACGGTGAGCGGGATGGAGCCGCCGCCGGGCAGAGGAATCTCCGCAAGTGTGAACACCGTGCCGCTAATGGTGCGTTCGACTTGATATTCCAACGCCTCGCAAAGCGCCTTGGGATCGGTCACGCCCAACGGAATACTTCGCAGTTTGTCTTGCGCTTGAGAAAGACCAGCAATGTCAGACCCCGGACTCTTAATGACGTTGGCAGAATCGGTCAGCACCGGCTTTCGCAGGCGCAAGTCGCACGGTTCCAAACCCAGCGCCGCCACGGACGCCGAAACGGTATCGCCGAGCCACGATGCGATGGAGCCCAACGCGCCGCTGCCCCCTCCTAGGCCTTTAATCATCTCGTCCATAAGTTCATCGGCCGAACCTTGAATATCACCGTATCCTACGAGCAGCCGTCCCCAAACATCCATGACGCCGTCGAGCACGCCGGCAACGCCGCCCGAGCGTTCCTTCAATGTCGAGAAAAATCGCGAAAGCACGTTGTTTTGCGCCGTCGCGTCATCGGGTGCCAGCACCGCGCCAGAGATAGCACCGCGATTGCCAAGCCTGACTGCCGTGTTAAACGAAGAGTTGAGCTCGTCGGGGCTCGAGATGGCACCCGTAACCGCAAAGGCGACCACGCCGTTGCGACCGGGCGGAGCGATACGCGGACGCTCGCCCGAAAGCTCCTTGATGGCCTGGTCAAACGTATTGCCCGCACGATCGGCCTCGTCTTCGGTCTGACGCTCGAGCTCGAGCTCTTTGTTGCGGCATTCGACGTAGTCTTCCAGAGCCTCTTTGAACTTGTCAAAGTGGTACTCGAAGCCGTTTTCGATGAACGATGGCGGCATGAGGGCGCTTCCAAGCGTAACCACGCCGAAGCCGCACGCTTCGCATGTATCGCGACCATCATAATCAGCAACAGATGCCAGCCCACTCGGAGTCCCTTTCTGATAGACGGGGCATTCGACTCCATAATGCAGGTATGTTCTGCCGTCGTTGTTGCTTACAGGCCATGCGGCATCGGTGTAAAGTTCGGTCGGCCGCACCTCGTTTGGGACACGCGGCAATAGTGGGATATAGGCAGAAAACCGTTCGCCATCATCTTTTATGTATGCTCGATCGACCTCTTCAATCGCATAGGCATAGAACGCTTTTCGAGCGGCTGACTGCGCTTTCATCTCGACGCTCGATCCCTGAGGTTTTTCATTCGCCAAGCGCTGTCGGTAATAGGTTTTCGCGCGATCGAGCGCTATTTGCGGCTCCCATGTGATGCTCGACTTTTCATGACGGTTCTGGCTGTCAGATAGTTCTGCTAGTTTTTTCGCACGCTCCCACATACACGAGTACTTGCCAATCGAACTCTCGTCCGACCCGCCACAATCCGCCAGCCAAGCGCGCTCTTTAGCCTTCGCCGTGTCCTCAGAAGCCTTCCGCAGCTCCTCGGCCGCACGCTCTAAATCATCCGATGTGTCTTTAATGGCATCGGTCGAGATCTCGGACCCCTCGAGCGCAGCGAAGTCCGACTCGGATGTCCTGGGCACGGCAAGCGCCGTACCGGTATAGGTCACATTATCGGTATCCTGCGCCGAGACCGCCTGCGTGGCACGCGCGGCGATCAGATACGGCAGAGCCGTCTCGATTTTCTGTAAGCCTTCCGATGCGCTTTTGGCAAACTTGTTGCGCGTTTTAATGATCTCAATCCCGGTGTCGACCATATTGCCGGCAACTGATTCGGCACCTGGGATGAGGATGGCGACCAGGCCCGTCCCGATTGTGGCAAACCCCGCCAGCCCCAGACTCAAGATGCTCGCATCAACCACCGTGGCAGCCGTGTGATAGGACGACACTACGTTGGCACCCGCCAGCGCGCCGCTATCGGCCGCCACCTGGGTATCCCCGGCACGCGACATGCTCCATATCGCCGCGGTCGACGAAAACAACAACGTGAGCACCACTAGGATGACCACGGCAGAAGAAAGCGTGGTGTAGGCACCGTCTTCGATAAACAGATCGACACCGGCGCGGCCCATAAAGCCGCCTCGTTTGCGATGGCAGCTCGGACGGCGCGTCAAAACGCATCTAGACCAGAAACGCTTAATCCCATGCAGCAATCCACGAATCATAATCTCCCTCCAGCCATTCGGGACGCGATTGATACGAGACATCGACCTTGAGCTCAACGTAGCCGCCCTCGGCGGTACCACCCATAGCCTGCGCAAACGCACCGATCACAGGCAACGGCTTGACCTCGCCGGAAACGGACACGGACGAGACGCCACCCGCACCGGCCCGGCCAAGCTCGATATCCCACGACAACGGCCCGCCGGCATGAAAGATCGAAACGTTGGGCACTGCGGCAAGCCGGCGGCGGGTGAACTCCTTAAGATCGTCGTCCTCCGCCGTCGTCGTGGTCATGAGCCGCGCGGTCTCGGCGGCGGCAGACTCCATGACCGCGCGCGTATAAAGCAGGCACACCGGTTGCAGTGCGAGAAGGATGAGCGTCAGAAACGTCGGCAGCAAAAAAGCGGCCTCGACCGTAGACTGCGCCCAGTCCTCGCGCGCGATATCAATACAACGCGATGTCCTTAGCGCCCGCAGCGGCGTCGATAACCGACGTCGAGGCAACGCCATGGGATGCCGCCCGCTCAACCAGCGCCGCCAAGTGTCCATCGGTGCCAGCACGCCAAAGTCCCACAATCGCCAGCACGATCGATAACAGCGCCACCGTGACGATGGCGTATTCGACCGTCGCTTGGGCAGATTCCTCACGCAGAACGCCATGCATTTCACGATCCCTCCTTTGAGCTTATTGTTTGCGGGACCAGACGCACGGCGCGCAGACGACACGAAGCATCGCCAGCATCCGCGGCAACTGTCACCATATCGACCCAGCCGCGCCCATCGCGCACGATGGCGCCCCATACGTTGCCCTTAATATCGAGATAGCCGCTCAGGGCGAGCTGGGCCGTTGGCACCTCGCGATAGGCACGCATCATATCCGCCGCCGCTTCGGTCATCGGTCGGTCTTCGGACCATGCAAGCCGGACCGCAATCGCGTTGCCCTCAGGCGAATCCGTCGCAGTGCCAGACCGCTTGTCGAGCGTCCGCAGAAAGGTTTGCGCCGTGACAGCGACATCCGAATCGTCCGCATCTCGCATCTCATCTTTTTGAGACGCCACCGCCGAATCTGAGCCCGAATCGAAGGCGGCCCCAGGACGCTGCTGCCGCGCGGCGTTAAGCCCCCAAACCGCCACTGCCACCGCCACAACCGCACAGGCAAACACCAGCAGTGCGCCGGCAGGCCGCCTACCCTCTACAGGCTGTTGATGCCCTCGCTGATCGCATCCCATAGCTCTTTAACCTTGCCCTTAAATGCGACGATGGCGATAATCGCGATCACCACGAGCACGCCGACCAAGATGGCATACTCGGTGGTACCCTGTGCACTCTCCTCCTGCAGTAGCTCCTTGGCGCGCTGACGAACATATGCCGCCCGGCAAAACGCCCAGCCCTGGACCTTGCCAGCAGCGTCAGTCATCGTGTTCATGTATTCCTCCCTACATCATCCCGCCTGCTCCCAGCAGCGGGCCCAATATGGACAGAAGCAACGCCGGCAAGATGAGCGTGCCGGTGGGAATCAGCAGCTTGACGGGCGCACGCTCGATCTCGCGCTCGACCGCGGCGCGATGAGCCGCACGGATCTCGCGACTTTGAGCGGCCAGCGTCTCGGCAAGTGGGGCACCCAGGGCGAGTGCCTGCCCCACCGTAATGGCAAAGGTCTCGAGCGCTCGCACGTCCAGGTCGCGCGCGGCGACCAACAACTCGTCCTCACGCGTGCCCACGCCCACCTGCCACGCCATGCAGGCCCGCTCAAGGCGAAGAGCCAGCACTGACCGGCGGTTGGCGCAGAAAATCTCAAGCGCCGCATCAAACGAAAGACCGGCCGAAAGACCCAAGCGCACAACATCGATCATCTCGGACACTTCGCCGAGCGAAACTCGCGCCGGGCCGCCCGCTCCAACCGCGCCCTTCACTCGCGCGGTCAGGGCATCGACCACCGAGCGACCCGCGGCAGCGACCAGCACCGCCTCGCGCTTGCAGGCCCCTGCGATCTTGCGCGCATCCGCCCGATCCAAACCCGTCGCGACAAATACACTCAGGGCGCACAGGCAAGCCGCAACTGCAACTGGGGCGCTCATAGCTCCACCCTCATAATGCGCCGGATAACCACCAGGGCAACGGCGTTGAGGGCAAGACCCAGCACCACAGCGCCCGCGCCGGCAGGCGTCGCAAGACCGCGACGAAAATCTGCCGAAAGCAGCGCCAACACCGCGCACATGCCCGCCGGCATCGCCGCGACCATATGCGCAGACATGCGAGCCTGCGACGTCTTAACATCCAGGCGGCGCTTGAGCTCAATGCGCTCCCCCACCATGCTCGACGCCTCGGACAGTAAGTCGGCAAGCGGAGCGCCAGTGCGCTGTGACACCTTAAGCGCCAAGGTCACAAGCGAAAGACCGGGGGCGTCGATGCGCACGAGCAAGTCATCGAGCGCGTCGGTCGCCGAGATGCCGCAATCGATCGCCGCCGCTACCCGCAAAAACTCGGTATGTACCGGCTCTTGCGCATGAGCGCCCACAAAGCGCATGCCCTGGGCCAGCGAATGTCCCGAGGCAAGCGACATGGAAAGTGCGGTAAACGCCTCGGGCATGGCCTCTTCTGCATCGTGTTGCTCGCGCCGGCTCTCAAAGCCATCCCGAGCGGCGCCAACGGCAATCGGAGCAACAAGTCCCAAGGCAAATCCGAGGGGCGATAACGACACCATCGTTAGTAAAACGCAGCAGACACCGCTCGATAGCAGCAGAAACGCCAAACGCCCCGAAGCATCCTCGATCACGAGGCCAAGGCGATGCGCCGGAGCCAGCGATGTCCACGAACGAGCGATCTTTTTCAGCAGATCGTTTTCCACCAGCTCACGCGGCAGCTTCTCTGCCACCGTCTCGAGCGCCTGACGCGCCAGCTCCGCCGGCGGCACCTGCGGCACACGAGGTTCCGCCCCGCACGCCGTCGCAACAGAAAACCCTGCCAAACCCCCTACGACGAGGGGCACAGCGACCTCCATTCGTCCACCTCCTCTTGTGTGAGCGTCCCCGACCGCAGGCCTTCTGCGATAAACGGCGGCTCGCGGTCAAGCGTCCAGGTTCGCTCGGCGGCATCGAAAGTCACATAGCGCTCGAGTTCTACGCCGCCCGACGCGGCGCGACGCACCCCCGAATACGAGGAGACGAAACGCCTGCCATCGGCGTGGCGCTCGGACATCACGATGCCGTCGAGCGCCATGGCAATCTGCTCCTCGATGAGCTCGCTCGGCAGATCGATGCCATAACGTGCAAGCAACGTCAGACGCACCACGGTCTCCTGTTCTGAACCCGCATGAAGTGTGGTGAGCGACCCATCGTGGCCCGTGTTCATGGCCTGCAACATGTCGCAGCACTCGGCACCGCGCACCTCGCCCACCACGATGCGGTCGGGGCGCATGCGCAGGGCATTGGTCACCAGGTCGCGGATCGTCACCGCGCCCTCGCCCTCAATTGAAGCCTCGCGCGCCTCTAGGCGCACCACGTGCGGATGATGCGCAAACTTGAGCTCGGCAGAGTCCTCGATCGTCACGATGCGCTCGCCGGTGGAAATCTCGCATGACAACGCGTTGAGCAGGGTGGTCTTACCAGATCCCGTGCCTCCCGCAACCGCCAGGTCCTGTCGCAGCGACACCGCGCACGACAGCAGCTGCGCATACCAAAGCGGCAGCGACCCCAGCCCCACAAGCTCGTCCAGCGAGCAGATACGGTCCGAGAACTTTCGGATGGTGAGAATCGGTCCGTCAATCGCCACAGGCGGAATCACCGCGTTGACGCGATAGCCCGTTTTGAGGCGGGCGTTGACGATGGGGCTGCGCTCGTCGATACGGCGGCCAAGTGGCGAGATGATGCGGTCGATAAGCACACGGATCTGCTCATCATCCTCAAACGCACGCTCGATGGGGTACAAGACGCCGCCGCGTTCAAAGAAAGCCGAGCGGCATCCGTTGATCATGATCTCGGTAACGGTGTCGTCCTCAATAAGCGGCTGCAACGGCCCCAAGCCCACCACGTCATCCAAAATCTCGTCGATGATGGTCTCGCGCTCGGGCGCCGCGAGATCGGTCGGCTCCTCAACATTGAGCGCCGCCTCCACCGCGGGACGCAATTCCGAGCGGGCAAGTACCGGGTCGGCATAGGCGCTGATACGCGCCACTTCGTCGTAACCTATGCGGTCCATCACGGCGCGCTTAGTGCGTCGTTTCACCGCGCGGCGACGCCCCGCATCTACAGGCGCTGCCGCCGCTGCAGCGCCGGCAGCCTTAATCCTCGTTTGCAGGCTCATCGCTGATCATCCTCGCGCGACCAGGGAAGGCGGATACGCGGGCGTTCGGTACGCGTTGCACGGTCGGCGACCATATCGCTCCAAGGGCCGACGGCGCACCCCAGTTCCACGAGCATCTCGCGCGTGGCCTCGCGCACGCTGGTCGCGAAAGCGCTCGTCTGACCCACTGCCTCGTCAGCGCGCCCAAACGCCATGAGCGCGGCGAGATCCTGCCCGCCATCGGCGATACGAATCTTGGAGCTCAACGCACAGGCAATCTCAAAGCGCATGGCGACGTCCTCGTCTGCTCCGCGCGCACCGAACCGGTTGAACACGGCGCTCATGCGCGTGCGCGGCACACCTACTCGACTCGCCAGTTCAATGACGCGCGACGCCGATGTCGCGGACGACACCGCAGCATCGCCAACGACCAGGCAACGGTCGCTCGCCGCCACCGCAGCCGCCACGGCGTCGCCCCAAAAGACCGAGGTATCGATAAAGACCACGTCGGATTCGCGACGCAGAACATCAAGTAGTAGCTCCACCGGACGTGCCATGAGCTCGGCTTGCTCGGGCGCCGCGACGGGACCCCAGAGCGTAACGCCTGGCGCCACGCGCATCGATGTGGCTACGATATCCGGCTCGGTGAGCGCGCCCGCCGCCGACGGCTCGATAAGTGCCGCCATATCGCGCGGAGCATCGACGCCTAACAAGTCGTAAAGGTTTCCAAACATCAGGTCCAGGTCGAGCACGGCGGCACGCAAGCCCAACAGCGACGATGTGTGTGCCATGGTGGCAATGATCGTCGACTTGCCGCAACCGCCCGAACCCGAAATGGCGCAGATGACCGGAGCTCGATGCTGCGGAGCGGCAGCGTCTGCCGGCGGCATCGGAGGCGGCGGGGCGGGCGTCGGTGACAGCGTCCCCGTCCCCCCCGCCGCAACCACACGCTGCGTCCAAGCCGGCATGGCAGCTTGTTCGGTCTGCGAGGCAGGCTCGTTCTGTGCAATCTGCTCATGCTGCATCAGCGACAACTCGCCGCACCCGGCAAAGCCCTCAACTTCGTCGAGTTCATCCGCCAGATTCACGCCGTGCACGTATCCCATATCTACAGCCGGGGAGTCGCCAGCATGCTGCGCCGGCTCTCCAGCGTCATCGTATACAAGGGGGTTCCGGGGGCGCCGACCATGCTCGGCTTCCGCTTTTCCATAATCATCAACACGCGGGCCTCTTGTAGCGCGAGGCGCCCCGGGTTCCCTATCAACAAAAGCATCGGGCTCAATCGTCATGCACCGATCGGAATCAACCGCTCCCTCGCCCGCGCGCCCGTTGCCGCATATACTGTGCGCAGCGATGACCTCGGTCGCCCCCGCGCGAAACAACCCCTCGATATCCGACGGATCGAGTGCTTCTATCAAGACGACCACGCGACTCACGCGGCCTTCGGCCGTCAGGCGCGCAACAGTCTTGCGCACATCTTCGGTATCAAACAGAGACGCCGCGATGATGGCAGCTCCGCGGCGCGACGGAAACGCCCGCGCCATGGAAACCAGCCCGTCCAGGTCACCCACGCGAAGCACCTGTGCACCCGCGTCACGGCCCTCGACTTCCCGCTGCAACAGCCCGTAATCGCCGCACGCGCAGCACGCAAGCCAGATCGCCTTCATCACTCGTCGCCTCCGCTCTTTTTGCCGCGCGCCGTGGCGGGAATCGTCAAGCTGACCGTTCCCTTGCCCGAGGCTCCCAGCAGTTCCTTGACGTCTTCGGGGTCAGCCGCCAGCGTCACCCATTCGATCTTGCCCTCGCGCGTGGCACCGGAATCCTCACTGGTATCGATCACGTACGCGCCGCACAGCCGATCGGTTACGCCGTCTTTTTGCACATACACATCCACGTAGCTGCCCACGCCCGTAGCACCGCCGACCGAGTGCTCGGCATCGACCGCCACCGAAACGGCGACCTTGCCCTTAGGCACCTCGAGCTTGTGGCTCTCGGCCTTGGTGTAGACATTGCAGATCACGGCGTTTTTGGGAATACGCGAAGTCGTCACGTCGCCGCGCACCTGGCGCAGCTCGGTCGCCGCGTCACGCGGCAGCAGACTCGTCAGCCATTCCTGGGTTATGACATTGGTCTCATCGAGGGTCTCGCCCACATCGATATCGCGCGCCGCAACGCATACCTCGACGCGATCGCCACCGTACTTGGCCAAGGTCTCAGCCTGGACCTGTTCGGCTTGCGAGCGGATCGACGAGCCGTAAACCATGCAGAGCAGAGCAGCGAGCACGCCCGCGACCAGACTGATAGCGATGCGCTTGCTCTTGTTCACGGCCGCTCCTCTCATGGCAGTGCCGGGCGAATGCCCGTACCACCATTGTCTGGGCGGTCAGAGCGCAAAGCGGCGCAATCGCGATCTTGGTTTTCGATGTCAAACCAATCGCTGACCAAAAGCTGACCAGCCCGTCAAGCTCGTGGCAAGGTTTTGGTCAGCACGTCAGCAAACTGCATGTTTCGAGGCTTTTCCGCAGCAAAAAAGCCGTCTCCCGAACAGTTGGGAGACGGCTGTCATAGGAAAAATCAATTACAGATGGACATCGGGATCGAGCATTTGAGCGCTCACGCGCATGGATGACGCCAGGTTTTGGAACGTTTCCAAACGCAGGCTGTCAATCTGTCCGGCGTCCTCGGCCTCGCGAACGGCGCAACCCGGCTCATGGGTATGCGTGCAATCGCCAAACCGGCACGCGCGCGATGCCTCGACAATCTCGGGGAAGGCGCGCGCCAGACCCCGCTCGTGACCCACGAGCGGTAGGCTGCGCAGGCCCGGGGCATCGGCGATCACGCCGGCGTCGCCCGGCAGCGCCACCATCACGCGCGCGACGGTAGTGTGACGGCCCTGGTCGTCGCGTTCGCGCACACCGCCGGTCGCCAACGTATCGTGGCCCAGCAGTGCATTGAGCAGCGTCGACTTGCCGGCACCCGACTCGCCCAGAATCATGGCGCAGCTCCCGGCAGGCACGCAGGAACGGACCTCGTCCAGGCCGCGGCCCTCGGCAGAGGACGTAACGATCACGCGTACGTCCGGACCCACCAGGCGGCGCACGCGGTCCAGATCGCGCTCGAGCTCCCCGGCATCGCAGCGGTCAGCTTTGGTGAGCACCACCGCCGGCTCGGCATCGCAGTCGAGCGCCAACACCAGTGAGCGCGCCACGCGATCGAGCAGCACCTCGCCGGCACCGAGCGCCTGCACGATTAGCACGCTATCCACGTTGGAGCAGAGCACCTGGCGCTCTCCGCGGGCACGACCGCGCCAACGCTCAAAGCTCGTACGGCGCGGCAGCACGCACTCAATCACGCCCATATCGTGCCCGGGAGCGCGGCGCACCGCCACACGGTCGCCCACGGCAGGCAGCAGGACCTCGTCCTCGCCGCGCGACTTGGCAAACCCCACGGCATGCTCGGCGCGGAAGGTATCGTTGGCAGTCGCCACCAGCGGAAACCCGCGATCCAAGCGCACAACGGCGCCAAGCTGCATCTGCTCGGGCTCCTCGGCATGTGCGCAAAAGTCGTCAAATGCCGCCTGCTGAGCTTCATCGACCGGCAGGTCATCGAACGCCGGAACATCCTGCAGTGCATCGAGTCCCGGCACGCTTGCCAGCAGCTCCTCAGCAGACGCGGGGGCCTCGGTCGCAAGCTTCCGACGACGATCGCGCTTAGCCCGCGCCCCCGTCGTCTTTTTCTTCGCCTTAGCCTTCGCCTTGCCCACAAGCGCCTCCCAGCACCATAAATCACAACTGAGCAGGTATTTTAAATCAAAAAGAGCTGGCCGGGCAAAGCCCGACCAGCTCACAAACTTTTCCTCAGCTTACGGTCCCGAGAGGTCATCCGAAGGCCCGCCCGCCGGGAGGGGTTTCTTCTGAGCGATCCCGCAGCGCGAAGCGCGAGGACCAGCGAAGAAGAAACCCCGCAGGCGGTCGGGCCGGTGGGAAGGATGGCCTTTCGACCTACTCCTTCTCGACCGCGCGCATGATCGCCTTGTAGATCTCCATCAGCGGGATGATCAGGAAGGCTAGACCCAGCGCGGCAAGAACGCCCTTGAGCTCAAGCGTCACAGGGCCAAAGAACATCTCGGCAAGCGTCGGCTGCACGGTCACGATCACCGTCAGCACCAGTGCCAGCGCGGCGGAAGCCCACAGCCACTTGTTCTGCTTCTTCATGGTGAACAGCGACGCACGACGGCTGCGCATATTGAAGCAGTGGAAAATCTCGACCATGTTGAGCGTGATGAACGCCATCATCACACCTTCCTCGTCGGCATTGCCGGCAATCATATCGGCGATGTGGATGTAGCCCATGTCAAAGTACACGCCCACAAAGAAGCTCGCCAGCACCAGCACGGTGATGATCAGACCCTGGACCACGCAGTCCAGACCCATATGTCCGGCAAAGACACCGTCCTTGGCGTTGCGCGGTTTGCGCTTCATGATGTCGCCCTCGGCGTCCTCCATGCCCAGCGCGAGCGCGGGGAAACAGTCGGTGACCAGGTTCACCCACAGCAGCTGCACCGGCTGGAAGATGGTAAAGCCGATAAGCGTGGCGATGAATACCGAGAAGACCTCGGCAAGGTTGGCCGAAAGCAGGAACTGAATGACCTTGCGGATGTTGTCGTAGATGCGGCGACCCTCTTCGCAAGCACCGATGATGGTGGCGAAGTTGTCGTCGGCAAGAACCATGTCGGCGACGTTCTTGGTGACATCGGTACCGGTGATGCCCATGCCAACGCCGATGTCGGCGCGCTTGATGGACGGGGCGTCGTTGACGCCGTCGCCCGTCATGGCCACGATCTGGTCGCGCGACTTCCAAGCCTCGACGATGCGTGTCTTATGCTCGGGCTGGACGCGGGCGTACACGCCGTAGTCCTCGATGTGCGCGTCGAGTTCCTCGTCGCTCATGCGATCGAGGTCGGCACCGGTGATGGCATGGCTGCGATCGGTGACGATGCCCAGCTGCTTGGCGATGGCCACGGCGGTGTCGATGTGGTCGCCCGTGATCATGACGGTGCGGATACCGGCGTCGTGCGCCTCGCGGATGGCGTCGGCGACCTCGGGGCGGACCGGGTCAATCATGCCGGACAGGCCGCAGAAGACCAGGTCGTGCTCGAGCGCGGCGGGGCTGCAGTCGGCCGGAACCTCGGTGTAGGTGCGGCTTGCCAGCGCCAGCACGCGCAGGGCCTCGTCGGCCATGGCCTTGTTGGCGGCCACGAGCTCGGCACGACGCTCCTCGGTCAGCGGAACGACCCTGTCGCCGTCGTAGATATGGGTGCACAGGCCGATCACCACGTCGGGCGCGCCCTTGGTGTACTGCTCGTACTCGCCGTCCAGGGTCTCGACGACCACGGACATCATCTTGCGGCCCGAGTCGAACGGGGCCTCACCCACACGCGGGTGCTCGGCAGTCAGGCCAGTGAGACCAGCCTTGCCGGCATCGTTGACGAGCGCGCACTCGGTCGGCTCACCCACGGCCTCGCCCAGCTCCTCGTCCCACTGGGCGTCGGAGCACAGCGCCATGCCGGCCAGGAACTTCTCCTTAGGCGCAGCGAGCTCGTGCTTGACGACGGTCATCTTGTTTTGGGTAAGGGTACCGGTCTTGTCCGAGCAGATGGTCTGCGTGCAGCCAAGGGTCTCGACGGCAGAGAGCTTGCGGATGATTGCCTGGCGCTTGGCCATCTTGGTCACACCAAGCGACAGCACGATGGTCACGACGGCGACCAGGCCCTCGGGGATGGCAGCGACGGCGAGCGAGACGGCGACCATAAAGGTATCGAGCAGGGCGGTCGGGTCGGTAAGAACGTTGCCCACGCCGTGGCGGATGATATCGACACCAAAGATAACGACGCAGATGACGATAACCATGATGGTGAGGATGCGGCTGAGCTCGGCAAGCTTCACCTGCAGCGGCGTGAGCTCTTCCTTGGCCTCGGCCAGGGCGCCGGCAATCTTGCCCATCTCGGTGTTCATACCGGTACCGACCACGACAGCGCGACCGCGACCGTACACCACGGTGGAACCCATGTAGCACATGTTCTTGCGGTCGCCGAGCGGCACGTCGTCGGTGCCGGCGGCGAGCTCGATCACGTTGGCATGCTTCTCGACGGGCACGGACTCGCCGGTAAGGGCGGCCTCCTCGATCTTCATCGTGGCGCTCTCGAGCACGCGGCAGTCGGCCGGGACGGAGTCGCCCGCCTCGAGCATGATCACATCGCCGGGCACGAGCTCGGCGCTCGGCAGGTGCACGAGCTTGCCGTCGCGCAGCACCTTGGACTGCGCGGCGCTCATCTCCTGCAATGCCTCGAGAGCTTCCTCGCTCTTGGCCTCCTGAACCACGCCCAGCACCGAGTTGACGATAACGACGAACATGATGATGGCGACGTCGGCAAAGTCCGCCTCACCCTTGACCATGCCCGTGAGTGCACTGATGACGGCGGCAACGATCAGCATGATGACCATGGGATCGGCCATCTGCTCAAAGAAACGCTTCCACAGCGGCGTCTTCTCGGCTTCCTCGAGCTTGTTAGGGCCTGTCTTAGCGAGGCGCGACGACGCCTCGTCGTCGCTCAGGCCGAGGTTCTCATCGACACCCTGGTCGCTGAGCACCTCCGCCGCGGCGGACAGGTATTCCTTTTGCATATAGAGTCCCCTCCTGGGATTCGGGCCACTCAGCAGATTGATGCCCGATCATAATTCCCAGGAGAAGGGCAAGGGCTCATCAAGGCTGCCGTGCTGAGCGGCAGTTGATAGTGGAGCTATGGTACCCCAAAGCAACGCGTCTAGCCAAAACAATCCATTTGGAAATATGGTCCATAAGCAACGGTGCAGGCCGTGTGATGCTCAACATTGATAAAACGTTTTTTCTTCGGCGCATCATCAAATTGAAATATCGCCCAGATAGCAGCGGTTAGAACGGTTGGTAAAGTTTTTGCATATACCGTTTTTACCGCAAAAAATGAACTTCTAATTCGGCATACGGTCGATTTTTTGGGGTATTCGGTCGGCATTTCGTTATAATCATCTCAGTTTTATTTCTTATGGTTTATCTATCAGCGCAAGACGATGTCAGATGGAGGTCTGAATGTACAAGCGCACCAAGATTGTATGCACCATGGGTCCCGCCTGCGATAGCGACGAGACCATCCGCGAGATGATCAAGGCGGGCATGAACGTCGCCCGTTTTAACTTCTCGCACGGATCCTACGACGAGCACCACGGTCGCATCGAGCGCGTCCGTCGTATTTCCAAGGAGCTCGGTCTGCCCGTCGGCATCCTGCTCGACACCAAGGGCCCCGAGGTCCGCACCGGCCTTCTGGTCGATGGCAAGAAGGTTGCCGTCAAGACCGGCGATAAGATCGTCGTCACCGCTCAGCCCACGTCCGAGGATTTCCACGGCACCGCTGAGCACATCTCCCTCGACTACCTGGCTCTGCCCTCCGAGGTCGAGAAGGGCTCCCTCATCCTGATCGATGACGGCCTGGTTGCCCTCGAGGTCGAGTCCGTCGACGGCCAGGACATGACCTGCGTCGTTAAGAACGACGGCCTGATCGGCGAGCGCAAGGGCGTCAACATGCCCAACGTCAACATCTCGCTGCCCGCCATCACCGAGCGCGATCGTCAGGACATCCTCTTTGGCCTGACCGAGAACATCGACTACATCGCCGCTTCCTTCATCCGTGACGGCGAGTCCGTCCGCGGCATCCGCGAGCTTTGCCGCGAGAACGGCGGCGAGCACGTGACGATCTTCCCGAAGATCGAGTGCGCCCTGGGCGTCGAGAACTTCGACGAGATTCTCGAGGCTTCCGACGGCATCATGGTCGCCCGTGGCGACCTGGGCATCGAGATCAAGCCCGAGCTCGTTCCGCACATCCAGAAGGAGATCATCGCCAAGTGCAACGCGGCCTACAAGCCCGTTATCACCGCTACGCAGATGCTCGACTCCATGCAGCAGAACCCGCGCCCGACGCGCGCCGAGGTTGCCGACGTTGCTAACGCCATCTACGACGGCACCGACGCCGTTATGCTCTCTGGCGAGTCCGCTGCCGGTAAGTACCCGGTCGAGGCCGTCAAGATGCAGGCCAGCATTGCTCTCGAGACTGAGAAGTACCTCCCGGCTCACGCTCCGCTCGAGGTTCCGGCTGACGCTCACGGCACCCGCGTCGTCAACAACGTTGTGGGTATGTCCGCTGTGAACATGGCTACCACCGTTGGCGCCAAGTGCATCACCGTGCCGACGACCACCGGTCGTACCGCTCGCCTGATCTCGCACTTCCGTCCCAACATGCCGATCTGCGCGTTCTCCCGCCACGAGTGGGCCGTCCAGCAGATGATTATGTACTGGGGCGTTATCCCGCACCAGGCCGAGATTACCCAGGGCACCGTCAACGGCACGATCGTCAAGGCGATCGAGACCGCTAAGGAGCTCGGCTACGTCGAGGCCGGCGATCTGACCGTCGCTACCGCCGGCGATCCCCGCATGAGCGTCCAGCTCGAGGACAAGGTCTCCTCGACCAACGTCGCTTACGTCGCTCAGGTGCGCTAAAACGCACTTGCAAGCATACTTGCATTGCAAAGGGCCCGGAAGGCTTCGCCTTCCGGGCCCTTTTTCTGTGCCAATGCCGCCGCACGGCAAAACACGCACTCATTTCTTTACCAAAAGTGCGAAATCCACCCTTCGAGGCCCAAAAAATAAAGCCCCAAGCGCTAAAAGTGTTCGCCCGGTGGCAAACCCACACCTCACACAGGGCTGATAAATCGTTTTAGCAAGAACCAAATCGACCTGGTTTTCGGAAGTATGCGGCAAATTCTGGAACCTCCGAGCACACCCTGTTTTTTCGCAACAAAATGCCTGATAAACTAGCCTCAAAAGCCAGGTCTGCTCACAGGGTTCAGATTTTGCCGCATACTTCCGAATTGACGCTGGCATCGCACGGTCCAAAAGCACATTTCGACCAGGAGGACGTCATGGACCTGACGCTATGCGGTCAATCCGCTTTTTACTATCACCGTATTCCGCCGCAGGTATTAGGCCTTTACCCCGCCATTAGCCTTGGCAATATGGATCGCAGATGTTGTGGCCTCGGAAGTCATGCAGTTGTAAAAGACCTGCTTCACGCACCACTTCACAGGCTTGTATTCACTCGGGCACAATCCGGGTCGCGAAGCCTGTTTAAATCGCACCTCCTGACCCAAGAACCGCCTCCCGGGTCGTTTAGGCAGACTGAGTATGGGTTTGATGTCACGTCCCCGGAGTTCACACTGCTCAGCCTTGCCACGCAGGTCTCACGCAGCCAGTTACTCATGGCTTGCTACGAGATGTGCGGCTCCTTTGCAGTGTTTAAGCCCTGCGAGCGAACGCAACAACAACTCGATGAAGCTATTTCGCTTAAGTTCATTCCACCCAACTGCGGGTGGGAGCGAGTTAACGACACCAAGGGCAATAACACCAGCTTGTGGAAGCGCACGCCGCTTCTTGCCGCAGCGGATATCGCCGCGTTCGCCAAGCAGGCCGCAGGCCTGCGCGGCGTTAAGCAGCTCCGCTGGGCCGCCGAACGCATGACAGGACAGACCGCCTCGCCCTTCGAAGTCCAGACGTCAATTCTCATCTCGCTCCCCCGCGATGAGGGCGGTCTGGGCATCGACATCACCAACAACGTGCGCATCCCACTCAGCGACGCCGCACGTTCGCTGTATGACAAAACCTGCTGCTACGCCGATATCCTCATCGAAAGCGCCACCGACAGCATGGGCGTCATCCTTGAATGCCAAGGCCGCTCCGCCCACGACAGCGAAGCCGCGAGCCTCTCCGATGCCGAGCGCGCCACCGCACTCACAAGCATGGGCTACGACGTCATCCAAATTACCTATGATCAGATCAAGGACAAAAGGAGCTTTGGCAACCTAGCCAAACTCATCCATAAAAAGGCTGGACTTCCCTACACCCCAAAGACCGATCAGGAACGCACCACCGAAGATGCCCTGCGGCAAGAGCTACTTGTCAATTGGGATGAGCTGTTCACTGCCGGGCCGGCCAGCTAGCAGCTAGCGATCAGGGGCAGAGCGGGCACACCGGGTGATGCGACGCGGGCGGCAAATCCCACCTCAGTTAGCTCGACGACCTCGGTAAACGTTGCATCGAAAAACTCCTCGGTTAGCAAGCGATACGGCGGATGATCGGGCTCGCCGGGGTTTTCGCGTACAATCTCGTGCATAACGCCGATGGTCTTGAGCACATACTCCTTATGGATGGGATACTGCCCAAAACGCGTCGCCGCAGTATACAGGCGATCGGTCGCGCGCGGAATCGAAACGATGCCGAGCGTCTTGCCAAACCAGTCAAAGTCGCCTTGCTTTTTAATGCGGAATTCCTCGCACGGTTTGCCGCCGTGCGCCTCCAGGTACTGATTCACGCGCGTATTCCACACGGTATCGGCCACGAGGTGAGACCAAACGCCCAGCGTCAGATCGAGCAGCGACTGCGCCACGTCATCGGGCGCGAGCGAAAGCTCGCTAGCACCGGGACCGGCAACCGGCTCGGCATCCTTGTAGCGTTGGGGATAATGCACCCGATTGAGTCGCTCGCGCTCCTCGACAATCGAGGTCGCCGCGGCTGGCGCACCGGTGGGCGAACTTTTAAGCAACGGTGCCACACAGGTATCCCAGAACTCATGCTCACGAGGCTTAGGGATAGGCTCGGGCTTTGCAAAGTGCGTAATGCGGTACGGGATGGGATCGGCGATGCCAGGGACCATATAGCCCACGAAGATATCCGGAACCACGCAGCCAAACAAAAAGGCATTGCGGTCGCGCACGCTATTGGCAAGCGCACCGGTACGCTCAAGAAGTCGTTCCGTCTGAGCGATATGAATGTTCCAGCTTGGCATAGCCACCCCCATAAAAACCTGGATAACTATACCATCACGGCAAAGCCGCGCGGGCGGTTACGCACGCTCTACGCAGCAACTATTCCGCAGCGCCGCTCTCGGTTCCATACGATGCCACGGGTGCCGCGACCACATGGTGATATCGATCGATATAGATGGCGCGGGCACCCAGGCGCCGCACCAAATCCTGATGATGTGTGCTCATCAAGACCGTCTTGCCGGCAGCAACATAGGCCAGTAGAAAGTTGACCACGATGTCGCACGAGTCCTCGTCAAGTCCGTTGGTGGGCTCGTCGAGCACCAGGATATCCGGGTTCATCGACACCACCGCAGCCAGCGCAACACGCTTCTTTTGCCCGCCCGAGAGCTGATAGGGAGAGGCGTCGGCAAGGTCGGCAACCTGGAACAGCCCCATGGCATCGCGCACGCGGCGCTCGAGCTCGTCTGCCGGCAGACCCATCTGCGCGGGACCAAAAGCAACTTCCTCGCCCACCGTGGCGCAGAACAGCTGGGCATCAGCGTTTTGAAATACGAAGCCCACGCGCTGGTGGAACTTCTGAGCAGCAGCAGAATCCTTCAGATACGCCGCATCGATCACATGCCCGTCAAACAGGTATACCCCTGCGTCCGGGAGTTCAAGGCCGTTGATAAGGC
>URBA01000005.1 GCA_900545905.1 uncultured Collinsella sp. | reverse complement strand
ATCTACACTTCTAGCTTCGTCGGCAGCGTCAGATGTGTATAAGAGACAGCTCGAAGGGTCCCCTCGACCCCTATGCGCTGGAGCTGTGCCGCGGTGCCTACGAGCATATCGACCGCATCGACTGCGCTCTGCGCTCCGTTGCCAAGAACTGGGATCTTATGCGCATGCCCGGTGCCGACCGCAATCTGCTGCGTATCGCCGTTTACGAGATGCGTTTCCTCACCGACGAGGAGGTCTCGGACGCCATCGTGATCAACGAGGCCGTCGAGCTTGCCAAGGCCTATGGCACCGACCAGTCCGCGTCGTTCGTCAACGGCGTGCTGGGCAAGATCGCTCGCAGCGAGGAGCTGCCGGGCGAGGACCTATACCAGGAGCTGCTGGCCGAGGATCGCGCTCGCGAGGAGGCACAGGCTGCCGAGGCTGCCGCTAAGGTTGCGGTTGCCCAGGCTGAGGCTGGTGTGTTGGCCGAGGATGCGGACGCTGCTGAGGCCGTCGAGGCCGACTCCGTCGAGGAGTAGCCATGCCAGAGGGTTCCGTCCGCAACTTTGATGAGATCTCGGACCGTCTGGATCAGATCATCGCTACCGTTCGCTCCAAGGATACGTCCTTGGAGCGTTCACTCGATCTGTTTGACGAAGCGATTGAGCTGGGCTCCCGCGCGGTCGATATGGTCGACAAGTTTGAGTTGACGCCGCGTGAGGCCGACAAGCTCGAGCAGGAATACGATGAGGATGCGGCAAACGAATCCCAGGATAGCTAGGCCGCATCTCCGGATACGAATGGTTGATGGCATTCATGAAACGCGTGCGTCTTGATGACGAACTGATTTCACAGGGCATCTGCGCCGATCGCGCGGATGCCCTTCGCACTCTTATGGCCGGCTTGGTCTCGAGTGGCGGTGAGCGCTTGACTTCGCCGGGCCTTAAGGTGATCCCGGGGCTGCCGCTGCATGTGAAGGGGCGCATTCCCTATGTTGGCCGCGGCGGTCTTAAGCTCGAAGGCGCGCTTGATGCGTTTGGCATCAATCCGACGGGCCTTGCCTGTCTGGATGTGGGCTGCTCTACCGGTGGCTTTACCGATTGCCTGCTCAAGCGCGGAGCTGCGACCGTTGTCTCGGTGGACGTTGGTCGCGCCCAGTTCGATTGGTCGTTACGTCAGGACGATCGCGTGTCGCTGCATGAGCGCACAAACGTGACGCAGCTGCCTGAGCTTGGCTATGCCGGCGCCATCGACCTGGCAGTGTGTGATGTCTCGTTTACCAGCATCGCGAACATTATCGATGCGGTGCTGGCGTGCCTGGCGCCTACGGGTGCATTCTGCACGCTCGTAAAGCCGCAGTTTGAGGCTCCGGCGGCGCTGGTGGGCGAGGGCGGCATTGTGACCGATCCCGCCGTGCGCCGCGATACACTCGTGGCGGCGGTTGAACTCTTTGCTGCCAAGGGCCTGTTCCCGGTCGATGTGTGCGTGTCGCCCATTCATGGTGCCAAGGGCAACGTTGAGTTTTTCCTGTACGGCACGAGATTTGACCCCGGCGATCGCTCGCAAGACGAGCTGCAATCCCAGGTATCGGTTATGAGCGAGAAAGCTGCAACGCTATGAAGGTCTTTCTGGTTCCCAATTACTACAAGCAAGAGGCGGTCGAGAGCGGCCTGATGCTCGAGCTTTGGCTGACTCGCCAGGGCTATGAGGTCGCATGGGCTGCCGACCAGCGATCGAAGATTCAGAGCACGCCTGATATTGACGGCTCTGATTTGGTCATTACGCTCGGCGGCGACGGTACGTTGCTGCGCGCTGCCCGCATTCTCAACCATCGCGAGATTCCTATCCTCGGTCTTTCCTATGGTCACCTGGGCTTTCTAACTGCTGCGAGCCCCGAGGAGCGCGACATCCTGCAGGTCGTGAGCGACGCCCTGTCCGGTGAGCTGCACGTGAGCCGTCGCGCCACCATCGCCGCGGATATCGTGTCCGTGCGCGAAGACGGTACGAAGGATGTCGTGCGCACCTTCGCCCTCAACGACATGGCGCTTACCCGCGGTCCGCTGTCCGATATGGTCGAGTTCGACATCACGGTGTCCGGCCATCATATCGACCGTCTGCGTGGCGACGGCGTGGTCGTGTCCACGGCGACTGGTTCTACGGGTTACGCGCTCAGTGCCGGTGGCCCCATCGTGAGCCCCGACTATACGGGCATGGTCTGCGTACCCATTGCGCCGCACACCATTCAGGCCCGTGCCTTCTTGACTTCGCCGAGTGATGTCGTCGAAATCTTTATGTCCGATGATCGTCCGAGCGTTCCGGCGATCGCTATCGATGGACAGTTTATTACCTGCGATGGCACCGTTGAGAGCGTGGCGGTGCGCCGCGGGCCCGGAGATGTGCTGCTGCTCGATTACGGCCCCGAGAGCTTCTATAACTCGGTGAGCCGCGTATTCTACGGAGTGCGTCATGATCGATGAGCTGCAGGTTTCCAACATTGCACTCATTCGCGAGGCGACGTTGGTTCCGAGCGCGGGCCTAACGGTTCTGACTGGAGAAACCGGCGCCGGTAAGACCGCGCTGCTCTCGGCCCTCAAGCTAATTTTGGGCGAGCGTGCGGATTCGTCGACGGTGCGCGAGGGCGAGGCACTGGCGAGCGTCGAGGCGCGACTCTTCGACGGACCGCACGACACGGAGGGGTTCACCGTACAGCGCAGCCTTTCTGCCGAGGGCCGCAGCCGCGTGAAGATTGACGGTCGCATTGCCAGTGTGCGCGAGCTTTCGGAGCGCGTCGGCGTGATGATGGATCTGTGCGGCCAGCACGAGCACCAGCGCCTCCTCGACCCGGCGCATCATGTTGCCATGGTCGATGCCTGGGCAGGGCGCCCGGCACTCGAGGCGCTCGAGCACTACCGTGCTTGCTTTAAAGCCTCGCGCGCGGCTGCCAAGGAGGTCCGTCGCGTCGAGGAGGCCTCGCGTGCGCAGGGGAGCCGCGTCGAGGAGGCGCGCTTTGCCCTCGAGCGCATCGGCGAGGTCGACCCCAAGCCGGGCGAGTATGAGGAACTCGAGGAACTGCTGCCGCGCTCCGAACATGCCGAGGTACTGGTTGCCACAGCTAACGATGCCCATGCATCGCTTGCCTCCGAAGGGGGAGCGCTCGACGCCGTGAACAGCGCCGTGGCAGAACTTTCCCGAATGGCTACCGTCGATCGCAAACTGGGCGACATTGCCGATGCGCTTTCGGATGCCTGTATCTCCCTTGAGGATTGCGCGAACGAGCTTCGTACCTATCGCGATGGCGTCGCCTTCGACCCGCGCGAGCTCGCACGCATGCGTGAGCGATATTCCGACCTCAAGGGCCTGTTGCGTCAGTGGGGTCCCACCATGGACGATGTTTTTGCCATGCGCGATCGCTCGCAAGAGCTGCTGTCCCTGGTCGATGATGGCGATGAGCAGATCAAAAAGGCGCGTGAGGCACTCGGGAGCGCCGAGCACGAGTTGTTTGTCGCTGCCAAGGCACTTAAGCGCGCCCGCAATACCGCGGCCCCGCGCTTCTGTCACGAGGTCGGCCGCCAGATGGCTCGCCTGGAGATGGGTGGCGCCGAGCTCGTCTGGGAGTCGCGCGATCTTCCCCGTGCTGAGTGGACGCCCGTTGGTCCTTCGAGCTACGAGCTGCTATACCGCAGCGGTGCCGGCTTGACGCCACGTCCCCTGCGCCGCATTGCGTCGGGCGGCGAGCTCAGCCGCGTCATGCTTGCAAGCAAGGTTGTCCTCGGTAACGCGGACGGTGTCGATACGCTGGTGTTTGACGAGGTCGATGCCGGTGTCGGTGGCTCAACGGCGCGTGCACTTGCGGGCGTGCTGGCAGATCTCGCCGCTACGCATCAGGTGATTGTCGTAACCCACTTGGCGCAGGTCGCCGTCATGGCCGACAAGCATTATGTTGTCAGCAAGGAACCGGGCGATGTTCCCCAGACGCATTTGGACGAGGTAACCGGCGAAGCGCGTACCGCCGAGATCGCCCGCATGTTGAGCGGCGATCAGTCCGAGGCTAGCCTGGCGCACGCAAAGCAGATGCTCGAAGAAGCTCGAGGTTAGGTCGTATCAGCGGTGTTGGTGGGACAAAATAGACTGAAATTTTTGTCCCACTACGCATTTTACTCCACAACCTTATCCGGCTGGATGAGCTCTTCGTAGTAGCTGATATGCTCGCGGGCGTCTTCGATTTCGGGCAGCAGGAAGTTGTAGATGACCTCGATGATCATCGTGGCGCTCATCTTGGAGAACGCGAAGTCGCCCGTTGTCAGTAGTGCTTCGTGGTTGACGGTATTAAAGGTGTAGTCTGCCAGGCGCGCGAGCGGGGATTTGCTGTCGCTGCTGATGACGACTACGGTTGCGCCGCAGTCGCGAGCCGCTTTTGCCATGCGATTCAGACGGCGCGACTTGCCGGAGTTTGAGATCAGCACGATAACGTCACCGGGGCGCAGCGTGAGCGCAAAACCAATCGAGGTCTCGCTGATGGTGCTTGCCATGCAACGAAGGCCCAGCTGCGAGAACTTGAACGTCGCGTCGAGCGCGACGGCGTTGGTGTTGCCTACGGCCGCAAACTCAATAACGCCGGCATTCTTAAGCGCGTGTACAACTGCGGCCAACGTGTCGTGATCAATGCCGTCGATGGTCGCATTAAGCTCACTCACCTTGGCGGCGAGGATATTTTTAAGGCTCTGCTCCATGTTGTCGAGCGAGACCTCGTCGGTCAGGCCCTCGTTGCGCTGACTCTCTAAGTCGCGCGCCAACGAAAACTGAAAGCTGCGGAAGCTGCCAAAGCCCAGCTTGCGGCAGAAACGCGAAACGGTCGCCTCGGACGTGGCGGCAGCGCGCGAGAGCTGAGCCGCCGTGAGGCGTGGCGCCTCGGACTGGTGCTCCAATATATAGTCGACAATGCGCTGCTCGGACTCGCTGTATCCCTGGTGGGTACTAATGAGGGAAAGTGCGCTTTTGCTACTATCGGTCATGGATGGCTCCTGGTTGGCATGAAAAACAGACGTGTTATGCACGCCATAGTATACGGGCATTTTCAATTACAAGATACACCTTGCCGTTTCAAGTGTTGATGGTAAACTTTCACTTGCCGTTTACGGTTATGAAAGAACCTTTCACCGGAGAATTGCGCCTTGTCTCTTCTCACGCGGACGGTAGGTTGGTATCTTTCAGTTGTGGAAAAACGCGCATCGAAGCGCGTGTAGGGGAGCGCCCGCGGGCGCTGTACTCAAGAAGGAGGGACACATGGCTAAGTTTGACATCATCGCCGCGACCGGTTGCCCGACCGGCATTGCGCACACCTTCATGGCGAAGGAGGCGCTGGAGAAGGCAGCTGCCGAGCGCGGTCTGACCATTAAGGTCGAGACTCATGGCCAGGTCGGTGTCGAGAACGAGCTCACGAAGGGTGAGATCGCCGGTGCCAAGGCCGTCGTCGTCGCAGCCGATAAGGATGTCCAGGCGGAGCGTTTCGCCGGTAAGCCCATGGTTTCCGTTGGTGTTTCCAAGGCCTTGTCTGTCGAGACTGCTGGTAAGCTGATCGACCGCGCGCTCGCCGCCAAGGGCGACGACACGGTTGCCGCTGCCGCCGATGTCGAGGACGAGGTCGAGGAGAAGGAGTCCATCGGCCACGTCATCTACAAGCACCTCATGAACGGCGTCAGCCACATGCTGGTCTTCGTCGTCGCCGGTGGTGTTCTGACCGCTCTTTCGTTCCTGTGGGGCATCACGTCCTTCGATTCGACGGCGTCTGACTACAACACCTTCGCCGCTATGCTCAAGATCATCGGCGGCATCGCCATGAACCTTATGGTTCCGGTGCTTTCCGCCTACATCGCCGAATCCATCGGCAAGCGCCCGGCGCTCGTCCCCGGTTTCGTTGCCGGTATGATTGCCATCCAGGGCCTGCCTGTTAACGCCGAGACCGGCATGATCGACGCCGGTGGCGCCGGCGTGGGCTTCGGCTTCCTGGGCGGCATCGTCGGCGGCTTCCTTGCTGGCTATGTCATCCTGCTGCTCGAGAAGGTTTTCGCCGGTCTGCCCAAGAACCTGGACGGCCTCAAGGCAATCTTCCTGTACCCGCTGTTCTCGACTGCCATCGTCGGCCTCGTGATGCTCGGCATCTCCGGCCCCATGGCTGCCATCAACACCGCCATGATGGACTTCCTCAAGGGTCTGTCCGCTTCTGGCGCCATCGTCCTGGGTCTTGCCATCGGCTGCATGTGCGCCTTTGATATGGGCGGCCCGGTCAACAAGGCTGCTTACGCTACTGGCACCTTCCTGCTCGGTACCGCTCTCGAAGCTGGCGTCGGCACCGAGACCTACAACTTCGGCACCAACTTCATGGCTGCCGTCTCCGCCGCTTGCATCGTTCCGCCGCTGATCACCACCTTCGCCGTCGTTGTCGGCAAGAAGTACTTCAGCCAGGAGGATCATGACGCCGGTATCGTCAACCTCATCCTTGGTTGCACCCACATCACCGAGGGCGCCATTCCGTTCATGACCAAGAACATCTGGCCCGTCATGCCCATCATGATGCTCGGTTCTTCCATCGCTTCCATCTTGACCATCTTCTTCAACGTTCACGATCCGGCGCCTCACGGCGGCTTCCTGGTCCTGCCCGTTGTCGAGAACGGTCCGCTGTGGGTCCTCGCGATCCTCATCGGCGCTGTGGTCGGTGGCATCCTGTTCGTGGCCTTCAAGAAGTACGATTTCGAGAAGAATCAGAAGGCCGCTCCTGTAGCCAGGTCCGTTGAGGCCCCCAAGGCCGCTGCCGTCGAGGCCCCCAAGGCCGAGGCTGCCGACTTCGTGAAGGTCGAGAATGTCTTTGTCGCCGAGGACTTCGCTTCTCGTGACGAGGCTCTGAGCTTCGTTTCCAACCAGGCTGTCAAGGCCGGTATCGCCAGCGACGCCGACGCCGTGATGAACGCCTTCCTGGCCCGCGAGGCCGAGGGCACCACGGGCATGATGGAGGGCTTCGCCATCCCGCATGCCAAGTCCGACGCCATTACCGAGGCTGCCGTCATCGTCGTCAAGGACGAGTCCGGCGTGACCGGTTGGGACACCATGGACGGTGCTCCCGTCAACGTTGCCATCGCCCTGCTCATCCCGGGCGCTCAGGCTGGCACCACGCACCTCAAGATCCTGTCCAAGGTCGCCGAGGCGCTCATGGACGAGGACTTCCGTGCCACCGTCAAGGGTTCCACCAACGCCGCCGAGATCGCCAAGACGATCAACGCCCGCCTGGTCTAATCCCCCAGCTCGCGAATAACATCGCCCCCTGTAACAAAGGCGGAGCCCCTCTCCAGGGCCTCCGCCTTTTTTCTATCCCTCCCATAAGTTGCGGTGAAATAAGGACTGTTTAAACGATTCAACCCCAAATTCAGTCCCTATTTCACCGCAACTTACAAAAGGGCATAGAGGGGGCTACCTATCGAGTCTTTGTCGCGAACAGATCATTAGCCAGAATTCCGTTCGCACGATATTGCTCTGGACCGACCGAGTTTCTGCAGCTTGCTCGCCCACAGGGGGCCGCGCACGGGCCCCTGTGGGCGAGCAAGCGGACGACAAACACATCTGTCCAACAATTCGTCCGAAACATAATGAAAAACCGTTTGATGTGAGTTAATATAAACAACGTCGTGAATCTGACTCCTGCCACATGCATGACAGGGGTTAAACACAAAAAGGAGTCAATTATGGTTTCTGAGAAGGCTACCCTCGTTAATCCTCAGGGTCTGCACATGCGTCCGGCTGGTCTGTTCGCCTCCACCATGGGCAAGTACGCCTGTGACGTGACGGTCGTCACCCCCGAGAAGGAGGTCAACGGCAAGTCCCCGATGGCCCTCATGGCTGCTGGTATCCCCTGCGGTACCGAGGTCGAGGTCAAGTGCGACGGCGCTGACGAGGCCGAGGCTCTGGCTGCTGCCATCGAGCTCATCAAGAGCGGTCTTGGCGAGTAGAACTCAAACGGGTCGCATGTTGAACAACTAAGTTCATATTTGGGGGCGCAGTGACCTGTTGTAAGGTAACTGCGCTCTTTTGTCATGGATATGGCAAAACGCTTTATCACATGACACGGAGAGAGGAATGGGAATGTATCAGGGAGTCAACGCTTCCGAGGGCATCGGTATCGGCACCGTCATGGTCGCCGTCGATCCCGACTTGACGTTTGAGCCGCATGAGGTTGCTGATTCGGCAGCAGAGAAGGAGCGCTATCAGTCCGCTCTTTCGGTCTTCTGCGAGAAGACCCAGGCTCAGGCCGACCACATGAAGGAGACGGTGGGCGAGGCCGAGGCCGAGATCATGAGCGGACACATTGTCCTGGCTCAGGACCCGGGCATGACTGACGCCATCAACGCCGCCATTGACGGCGGTACCTGCGCCGAGCAGGCGCTCATGGACACCTCGACCATGTTCGAGAACATGTTCCTGTCCATGGACGACGAGATGTTCCGTCTGCGCGCGGCCGACATCGCCGACATCCGCACCGGTATTCTGGCCGAGCTGCTGGGCAAGGAGGTCGTCGACCTCTCCGTCCTGCCCGAGAACACTGTCGTTGTCGTGCACGACCTCACGCCGTCCATGACCGCCACGATCGATAAGGCCCATGTTGCCGGTATCGTCACCGAGACCGGTGGCCGCACGTCGCACTCCGCGATCATCGCGCGCGCCCTCGAGATCCCGGCTGTCCTTTCGGTCTCCAACAGCTGCACCGCACTGCGCAACGGCATGACCGTTGTCGTCGACGGCGGCAAGGGTATCGTCGAGGCCGATCCCGACGAGGAGACGCTCGCTGCCTACACCGCCAAGGCCGAGGCCTTCGCTGCCGAGAAGGCAGCCCTCGAGGCCTTCCGTGGCAAGCCGTCCGTGACTGCTGATGGCATCAAGAAGATCATCGCCTGCAACATCGGTAACCCCGATGACGTGCCCAACGCGCTCGATCACGACGCCGAGGCTATCGGTCTGTTCCGCTCCGAGTTCCTGTTCATGAACTCTGCTGAGCTTCCTTCCGAGGAGGAGCAGTTCAACGCCTACCGTAAGGTCGCCAGCGCGCTCAAGGGTGCTCCGGTCATCATCCGCACGCTCGATGTGGGTGGCGACAAGGAGATTCCGTATCTGCACATGGTCAAGGAAGACAACCCCTTCATGGGCTTCCGCGCCGTGCGTTACTGCCTGGCCAATCCCGACCAGTACAAGGTCCAGCTCCGCGCTCTGCTGCGCGCTAGCGCCTTCGGTGACGTCAAGATCATGATCCCGCTCGTCACCTGCGTCGAGGAGGTCTTGGCTGTCAAGGAGCTCGTCGAGCAGTGCAAGGCCGAGCTGACCGAAGAGGGGCGCAAGTTCAACGAGAACATCGAGGTCGGCATCATGGTCGAGACGCCCGCCGCTTCGCTGCTCGCAGACCGTCTTGCCGAGGTCGCCGACTTCTTCTCCATCGGCACCAACGACCTGATCGGCTACACCATGTGCGCCGACCGTGGTAACGACACCATCTCCAACCTGTACCAGGTTTACTATCCCGCCGTGCTCCGCTCGCTTAAGAACATCATCGAGAGCGGCGTGAAGGCCGGCATCATGGTCGGTATGTGCGGCGAGGCCGCTGCCGATCCGCTGCTCGAGCCGCTGCTGATCAGCTGGGGCCTGGAGGAGTTCTCGATGAGTGCTCCGTCGATCCTGCGCGCCCGTAAGACCATCAGTCAGTGGACCAAGGCCGAGTGCGACGAGCTCGCCGAGAAGGCGCTCGCCTGCAACACCGCCGCCGAGGTCAAGGCACTGCTCGAGTCCGCAGCTCGCTAATTTGGTATCAGAGGTAACCGCGTGGTTGGAATGGGCCGGCCACGCGGCCCTCACATATACAGGGGGTACTGTAAATGTTCTACACGCTAACCGCTAACCCGGCTGTCGACATGACGGTTTCGAGCTCTCCGCTCGAGCCCGATGAGAACGTCCGCACCGGCTCGGCCAGCTACACGGCTAACGGCAAGGGCCTCGACGTGTCCTTCGCCTTTAAGAAGATGGGCGTCGACACCGTCGCGCTCGGCTTCTTCGCTGGCTTCACGGGCAAGTTCATCGTCGAGGAGGTCATGAACCTGGGTTGCCTCTGCCGCCCGGTCTGGACCGACGGTATCACGCGCATTAACACCTACGTCAACGATGGCCAGCACGAGTACGGCATCCTGAACCCCGGCGCCCCGATCACGCCGCAGCACCAGGAGGAGCTCTACAACATCCTGGACACCGCGGGCGATCTCGAGTGTCTGATCGTTTCCGGCTCCGTGCCTCCCAAAGCTACGCCCGACTTCCTGGCTCAGGTCATGGAGCACGCTCAGGCTCGTGGCGCCGACGTCGTCCTGGACCTGTCCTCCGACAAGCTCAAGGAGCTCGCTCACAAGAAGCCGCTGCTCATCAAGCCGAACCATCACGAGATGAAGGCCATCTTCGGCGTGCCGGTCGACACCGACGACGAGGTTCGTGTCGCCATGAAGATGGCTCACGACGCTGGCGTTCAGAACGTGCTGCTCACCCGTGGTAGCCGCGGCGACGCTTACTTCTCCAACGGCGAGGATATTTGGTACGCCAAGCGTGAGTTCAACATCAAGCTGGTCTCTTCCGTCTGCGCCGGCGACTGCACCCTCGCTGCGTTCCTGCACAAGTGGTACAGGGATCGCGACAACGTCGAGGAGGCCATGAAGCTCGCTATGGCCACCGGCGCCAACGTTGCCGAGTCCGTCGGCATCGGCGACTTCGGTCACGTCGACGAGTACAGCAAGCGCGTTGCTGTCCGCAAGCTCGATCGTCAGTAATCGAAACGCGACATATTCGTGCGCATGCGGCGCCCCGGTTTCGGCCAGGGCGCCTTTTTGTTCCGTCATAGGGGAGAGATGTCCTGCCGTACTTCATCGCTTCCACACCGTTCACCGAGTTGTCCTAGCCTTTTACAGATGGGTGGAATATACTTTCATCAACACGTTACTTCGTGAAAGGAACATTCATGATTTACACGCTCACTGCAAATCCCGCCATTGACTACAACATCGCCTGCGACGGTCTTGCTGCCAACACCGTCACGCGTACCCGCAATGCCGTCTACACGCCCAACGGCAAGGGCCTCAACGTCTCGTTTACGCTTGACCACTATGGTGTCGACACCACGATCCTGGGTTTCTTCGCCGGCTTCTCGGGTGAGTTTATCGTTAAGGGCGCCGAGGCCCTGGGCGTGCCCGTCAAGCCCGTGTGGACCGACGGCATTACGCGCGTCAATGTGTTCCTCAACGCCGGCCCCGACACCGAGTACAACATGGTCAACGCCGGTGCCGCCATCAACGAGGCCAACGAGCAGGAGATGTTTGAGCTCATCGATTCGCTCGATGACATGACCTGCCTGGTCATCAGCGGCTCGCTGCCTCCCAACACTTCCGAGGGCTTCTTGGCCGAGGTCCTGCGCCGCGTCAAGGCCAAGGGGGCCGAGTTCGTCCTCGACATCTCGAGCCATCAGCTGGCAGACCTCATTGCCATGGAGCCGCTGCTGATCAAGCCCAATGACGACGAGCTGCTTGACATCTTTGGCATCAAGGTGAGCGGTGGTGGCGACGAGTCCGTCAAGGGCGCGATGGCCGAGCTGCACGCCAAGGGCGCCAAGAACGTGCTGCTGACCCTCGGTGGCGCCGGTGCGTACTTCTCCAACGGCGAGCATATCTGGTTTGCCAACCGCACCTTCGACGTCAAGCTGCTGTCGACCGTCTGCGCCGGCGATTCCTCGCTGGCCGCCTTCCTGTCCGTGTGGCACGACGCCCCCGAGCGAGTCGAGGATGCCTTGCGTCTTTCGATGGCCACCGGCGCCAACGTGGTCGAGTGCCCCGGTCTGGGTGATTTTGCCAAGGTGGACGAATATAAGAAGCACATCGAGGTTCGCCAGGTCTGCTAACCGCATCGTTACATCGTTGCCGAACACCCGCTTTGGATTACCAAGGCGGGTGTTTTTTTGCGCGCTGAACGTATGTGGCGTCTGCTGTCTTGTTTTATCTAATCGACGACGCGATTGCGTGTGCGCGCTTTCTTGTTTCTTGTTAGACTTCTTGAGAACCATCGATTAACGCTCACAAGTGCAGGAGGCCATAGGCATGTGCAATGTTTCGCTCAACGGTACTCAACCGTCCGATGCGTCCCTGCGCGTCCTGCGCGCGCTTGAGGCGGCTGGTCTTGAGGCTTGGTACGTGGGCGGTTGGGTGCGCGACGCCCTGATGGGGTACCCCAGCCACGATGTTGATATGTGCTGTAGCGGCCTGTGGCAGGAGTCCAAAGCGGCGCTCGAGGCCGCCGGCATCGCGGTTGTGGAGTCGGGCATTAAATTTGGCGGAATCACGGCTATTTCCGATGGCGAGCGTATCGAGGTCACCACGTACCGTCTGGATGGCTTTTACACCGATGGTCGTCATCCCCAGAGTGTGGAGCGTGCCGCCTCGCTCGAGGACGATCTGGTGCGCCGCGACTTTACCGTCAATGCCATGGCCTGGCATCCCGAGCGCGGGCTTGTCGACCGCTACGACGGCCAGGGTGACTTGGAGCGCAAGCTGATTCGCGCTGTCGGCGATCCCAAGCGTCGCTTTAACGAGGACGCCCTGCGCATGTTGCGTGCGGTGCGCTTTGCCTGCCGCCTGGACTTTATGATTGAGCCTGAGACTAAGCGCGCGCTTGCCGAGTGCGCGCCGCTGCTCGATGCCGTGGCGCGTGAGCGTGTGGGTATTGAGCTCGAGGGCATTCTTTCGACCGGTCATGGGGGAGACGCGATGCTCCGCTATCCCGAGCTCATCTGCGCCGCCGTGCCCGAGTTGGCAGCGGGTCGCGGGTTTGATCAGCGCAGTGTCTATCATGCGTTTAACGTCTACGAGCATATCGCCCGTGTGCTGACGGTGGCGGGGGAGCTCGCGCTGTGTGACGGCGTCGCGCCCTCGTCGAGCCTTATGTGGGCGGCGTTTTTGCACGATGTGTCCAAGCCCGAGTGCTTCACGGTCGACCATGCCGGTAGCGGACACTTCTACGGTCACCCCGAGCTCGGCGCCAAGAAGGCGCGCGTCATTATGGATCGCCTGGCGCTCTCGCACGACTTGGTGCGCGACGTGTGCCTGCTCATCAAATACCATGACAAGCCGCTGCGCCCCGAGCGCTCCTGTCTGCTCAATATGATGCGCGCGCTTTCGGGTGAGGGCGTCGACACGGCCCGCCTGATTGACGAGCTCATGGACCTTAAGCGTGCCGACACACTTGGCAAGGCCCCGTCGTGCTTCTATTACGTTGAGACGATTGAGGAGATGCGCGCGATGGCGCACGAGCTGCTGAAGGCAGGGGAGCCCTATACGCTCAAGATGCTCGCCATCAACGGCGGCGACCTGATCCGTGCCGGAGTCAAGCCCGGGCCGGAACTGGGTCAGCTTCTCAACTCCGCCCTCGACGCCGTGATCGAAGACAACATTCCCAACGATCGCGAAGCTCTTTTGGTCCATCTCAACTTGAATTAGCTACCCAGTTTACCTGCGTGTTCCATAACCTGCCGACAATTTTTTGGCAATTTGGAATTTCTTCTTGCGCTGACGTTTTTTGTCCCGTAATATATTTCTTCGCAGCACGGCAGTGCAGATGTCATGTGGCCCGTTCGTCTAGCGGTTTAGGACGCCGCCCTCTCAAGGCGGAGATCACCAGTTCGAATCTGGTACGGGCTACCACGCATCTGATACCCGGTCTTTCCACGGAAGGCCGGGTTTTTTATTATCAAACAACTGTCTGTCATTCCCGTTTGAACAAGAGCTTTGCGTTCTGCTTATGGCCCTTACGGGTACAATAACCAAGATATTTTGACTGTTAGAAGGAGTCTCATGACGGAGTCCTCTCAGCATACGTCTAAGCCCCAGGTCGAGGTTGAGGCCTCGGGCGGCGATGACAATAAGAGCGCACGCCGCGGCGCAATCTTTATCGGCGTTGTGCTGGTGGGTTATATCGTCTATCTGGTGGTAACCGGGCAGATGGGGCAGTTCTGGGCTGCTATGTCGAGCGTCCAGGCGCCCTGGCTCGTTGTCGCGTGTCTTTGCATGTTCATGTATCTGTTCTTTGGCATTGTGGCCTATGCGATCGCCGTCTGGCTCGATCCCAATTCGCCCGTCGGCATCCGCGACCTGATCTCGGTCGAGGCGAGTGGCATCTTCTTTGGCAACCTGACGCCCATGATGATGGGCTCGACTCCTGCTCAGATCTACCGCCTGACCAAGGCGGGCCAAAACGTGGGCGAGGCCGGCGCCACGCAATTCACGCGTTTTATCGTGTACCAGTTTGGCCTGGTCGCCTGGGGCGCTATCCTGCTGCTCGCCCGTATGCCGTTTTTTGCCGAACGCTACGGCGACATGACGCTGCTGTGCGTCTTTAGCTTTGGTGGACACTGCTGCATCTTGCTTGGCATCTTCGCCGTCGCGCTCATGCCTAAGACCGTCACGCGCGTCGCCCATTGCATCATCAATTGGCTCGAGCGCATTGGTGTCTCGGCCACTAAGATCGAGGGATGGCGCACGTTTGTCGATGGCGAGATCTACTCCTTCTCCGAGAAGTTCAAGCTTTCAGCCGGACATTTTTCTTCCATGCTGCTCACCGTGTTTATCACTATGCTGCAGCTCGCGTTTTTCTATCTGGTGCCGTATTTCCTGATGCTTGCCTTTGGCCACCACGAGGTCGACTTTTTCTCGGTCATGGCTGCGAGCGCCTTTGTCCAGCTGCTGAGCTCTGCGGTCCCCTTGCCCGGTGGAACTGGTGGCGCTGAGGGCGGCTTTGCATTGTTCTTGGGTCATTTCTTCGGTTCGGCTTCGACCGCCGGCTATCTGCTGTGGCGTCTCATTACGTTTATTGCGCCTACCATTTTGGCTGCGCCCCTGCTGGGACTTAAGAGCGCCCACAACGAGAGCATCCATGCGCGCTGGGATCGCGTGATGCGCAAGCTCGGCCGCACGCCTCAGACGCCCTCTGCGCCCACTAAGCCGCACCCCACGAATGCTGTTACCGTTGATCCCAAGAAGCACGCTCAGAAGGCTTCTGGGACCGCAAAGCCGGCTCATAAGGCCTATGTGCGTCAGACAGGAGACGGTATTCGCGTATCTCCGTCGGCGCTCAATAAGAAGAAGCATCCTAAGTCGCAGTAGGGCAGTCGTGCGTTCTTCATGATGCGGGGCATATTTGTGCTGCATGGGGGATAATCCTCTTACGTAGATTATCTCTCATCTGTTGATGAATGCTCGCATATCGAAGGGACACGCCCATGGCAACCAGCAAACCGCGTCTTGACCGCCGCATCGTTCGCAGCCGCAATGCCATCCTTTCGGCTTTCGAGCGCCTGCTCATGGAAAAGCCGCTGGCAGACATTACGGTGAGTGCTATTGCGCGCGAGGCCAATGTCGACCGCAAGACCTTTTACGTTCACTTTGGTACGGTTGACGGCCTGCTCGATGCCATTGCCGTCGATGTGGTGGAGATGATTGTCGACTCGGTCGAGAAAACGCTTGCTTCCATGGACGGCGACACTAACGAGCGCGCCCTGGGTGCGGCGGCGACCTTCTTTAAAACCGTTAACGAGGCACTGTGCAACAACTTGGTGCTCAATCGTCAGCTGATCGAGAACATTCCGCTCGATGATTTTATGGCTCGTCTTCGTGCGCCGCTCGAGCACGAGATTGCCGAGCGCGATCTGCTGCCCCAAGGTCTCAAGGACGAGATGTTCGACTACTATCTGGCGTTTTTGCTGTCGGGTATAATCGGTATCTATCGCACGTGGGCGCTGTCTGACGGCTCGGTTCCTATCGAGCGTGTCTCTGAGGTCGCCAACGATCTGACTCTCAATGGTCTGTCGAGTCTGGAATCTCGCTTGGACTAGGCCTAGTTGGGCTCGTCGGCGTGGAAATTCCTGTTCACGAGGTTCTCCGGCGCCTTGGAGACCTCGCCGGCGTAGGAGCTGTAGCCTGAGGATCCTTAAATGAAAGTCCAGTTTATCCTTCCCACTCCAATTGGGAATCCTCCGATGCGCCTTCGCACGCTCGCATGACCTCGATACCATGCGAGCGTGCGAACTCGACGAGCTCTGCGTTGCGGGCGTTTATGGTGCCGAAGGCGGCGGGGCACACGATAAGACGCGCACAGTGGACGAGGAGCTCTTTGGCGTGGGCTATGGTTTTATCCCCGATAGGCTCGAAGGCGCGCTCGGCCACGCATTCCGCCGCCAGGTCGCGCGCGAGCTCACAGTCGATGTCCCCTTCGTGCAGAACGCCCGCGTAGAACGCCTTGCCCTGCCGGATGAGCTGGCGAAACACAGCCGACCCCGTACCCGCGCCGGCGATGACGAACGTGTGCGCATCGCCGTGCGGGCGCCCAATTTCCACGCTGCCGAAGCGCTCGTTGAAGGTGCCATGTTGAAGGCCGTAGAGCTCGCCAATCGTCTCGCGCGTGAATATGTCCTCGGGTGCGCCGGCGCGGAAGACCCGACCGTCCTTCACGCAAATCACCTTGTCGGCGCTTTTCTGCGCGAGCTCGAGTTCGTGGATGGACATGATGACAGCCACATTCCGCGATTTCGCAAGGTGACGAAGTATTCGTAGCAGGTCGATCTGGTAGCGGATATCGAGATACGACGTGGGCTCGTCGAGAACGAGCACACGCGGATCCTGCGCGATGGCGCGTGCGAGCATGACGCGCTGGCGTTGCCCGTCGCTTATCTGCATGAAGTCGCGCTCGGCGAGCTCTTCCACATGTGCGGTTTTCATGGCCTCGTCGACCCGACTATGGTCGTCGGGCAAGAGTGTGCCCATTCGCCCGGTGTAGGGATGCCTTCCTGCCTCTACGATATCGCGGCAGGTGAGGAGCTCGGTCCGGGGGCGATCTGTCAGCATAACGGCAAGGTTCCTTGCGAACTCCGCCGTCTTCCATCGGGAAATCTCCCGTCCGTCGAGCTCGACCGCGCCGGCAAGCGGTGTAAGATGGCGAGTGATGGTTTTCAAGATGGTCGACTTGCCCGAGCCGTTCGGCCCGATGAGCGCCACGACGTCGCCCGCGCGAACCTCCAGATCGACGCCTTCGACTACGACCTTCTTGTCGTAGCCCGCCGACAGGTCGCTTATGCGGAAAAGCGGTGCTCCGTCAGCCTGCGTTTCGACCGGGGTTTCGAGGTTCGACTCCGCTCGGAGGAGGCGTTCCGCGCGCAGTCCCGCACGAGCCGAAAGTGCCTTCTGGCGCTTTCGCGCGAGCTCAGGACTGTCTAAGCATGGAATGCCCCCTCCGAGCGTTTTGGGCCGCGGCATGAATTCCCCCATCTACCTCACTCGTTTCTTCAACATGAGCGCGATAACCACCGGCGCGCCGAAGATGGCGGTGACGGCGCTGATGGAAAGCTCGACGGGAGAGAACAGCGTGCGCGCGATCAAATCGCAGCCCGCGCAGAAGATGGCGCCTCCCAAGAAGCACGCAGGAATCACGCGGATGGGCTTCGACGACTTCAGCGCCGACTTCACGAGATGCGGAACCGCGATGCCTACGAACGACACCGGACCAGCGAACGCGGTCACGCAGGCGGAAAGCATGCTCGCTAGAAGGACGAGCACCACGCGGAAGCGTGCGACGTTCACGCCGACGCTTTTCGCGTAGGCTTCTCCCAGCTGGAAGGCGGAAAGGGGCTTCGATATCGCGAATACGCATGCGCTCACGGTGATCACCACGACCGCGATGACCGCGATGTCGTCCCAGCTCGAACCCGAGAAGCTACCCAAAGACCAGTTGTGCAGGTTCACGATGGACTGGTCGTCGGCGAAGGCGATGAGAAAGTTCGTCGCCGCCGAGCAGATGTATCCCACCATGACGCCCGCCACGATGAGCATGGCCATGGAACTTATGCGCCGTGCGATGAGGAGCACGAAGCCGATGGTGATAAGCGAGCCCAGAAACGCTGCGGCCACCATGGCCGGCGAGGACATGGCCTGGTTCGCGCCTAGAAGTACGATCATCGTAAGCGCGACGACGAACTTTGCGCCCGAGGAGACGCCCAAGATGAACGGGTCGGCGATGGGGTTGTTGAAAAACGTCTGCAGCAGGAACCCGGAGAGCGAAAGTGCTCCGCCGAGAAGCACGGCTGAAAGCACGCGCGGCAGGCGAATCTCCCAGATGACCTGGCTTTCCATGGAATTGGCCACGCCGCCCGAAAGGATGCCGGGGATGTGGTCTGCGGGCACGAGCACGCTCCCGATGCACAGGTTGGCCCCGACGAGCACGATGAGGGCAACAGCGAGCAGCGCCGTCACGACGCGACACCGCGCGGCGCGCCCCGATTCGTCGTATGTCATGGAAAGCCGGCTTCTCATGGCGCTAGCCGAGCTTCCTCAGATAATGGAAGTTGCTCGCGTCATCGCCGGTGAACGCCCCGTGCAGCTCGTCGATAATGTCGGCGGTGGAAGTCATCTGCTGGTACATGTCGGCGCTTGTGACCCAGACGTTGCCGTTCTTCACGGCTTTGAACTGCGACAATAGCGCGTTTTTGCCTACGAAGTCGTTCAAGGTGGCAACCGATTCGTCGATGGTGCCGTTGTAGACGATGATGTCGGCATCCTTCGCCGTCGCGTAGAAGCGCTCCATTTCGAGCGTTACTGACGAACCTGACGTCGACGCCGTCTGCGCGTCATCGAGTGCGTAGCTGCCGCCTGCAAGCTCGATCATCTGCGCCACGTAGTCGCCCGCCCGCCGCGTTACGGCGGCCCCGTTCGAGTTAATGTAGAAATACGCCACGGTTTTACCTGACGACGCGAGCCCCGACGTTTGCTCGACGCGGGCCTTCTGCTCGTTGAACAGGTGCGCGGCCTCGTCTTCCTTGTCGAACAGGACGCCGAAAAGCTTAATCCACTCGACGCGCCCGAGTGCTTCGGGCTCGCTCGACGACTGTTCGGTGAGCACGACGAGCCCGAGCTTCTGCAGCTTTTCCTTCACATCGGGCGTATGGTTGATCATGGTGTTCTCGATGGCGAGCGTGCAGCCCGAGGCCGATATTCGCTCGTAGTCGGGCGCGCTGTACTTGCCGCCGTAGGCGATCGCCCCACTTTCGAGTGCGCTTTTGAAGCCCGCAACCGAGCAATCGTCGGCCTTCGTGCCCGACATGAGGATGTTGTCGTTCGCATCGAGCGCGTCGACCAGGCACATCGTCGCCGACGACACGAGGTACACCTTGTTGGCGGGACGCCTTATGACCGCGATGTCGGAGCTCAACCCATCAGGTACCTTCGCATCTTGCGGTACCACGAGGAAGCGCTCCCCGTTCGAAATGCAGATAAGCCGCAGGCCGCCTTCGTACTCGTCGACAGTGAAGTGCTCGGCGTATTCAAGCTGAAGCGCCCCCGTCGGCTCCCAGCCGCAGCCCAAATCGGCGTTGTGGAAGTCGGCCGCGGCGCTTGAAGCCGTTCCCGCAGGGGAGCCGCCGCTTGCATCGTCGCCCGATTTCTCCTTCATGGTGGATGAGTCGAAGTGGAGCGTGTAGTCGATGGTGTGCGGCGTCGACATGGCGACGGTCTCGGCCGACACGGCGATGTCCTCGTCGAGCGTGACGGGTATCTCGAACGTGGAGTTGCCGCCGTCGTTTACGGGCGCGTAGTCCACGCCGTCGACGGTCATCTTGTCGTAGTTCGAACTCGACCAGGTGATGGTCGCGGTGTAGGTGTCGCCATCCTTCACAATTGTGGTGGGTGAGGCGATGCTTGCGCGCCCTGACCCGCCGGAGAGCGAGACGCTCACAGTGTATTCCTGAGAGCCTGCCGTGCCACCGGTCGCGTTCGGGCTCGCACTGCACCCCGCGAAGGGAAGCGCGAACAGGGCGACGAGAACGCAGGCGATCGCGCGCGCCGCGATGCTGCGACGCTTCCTGCTTTCCCCCTTGGGAAGAATCGACCGCATGGCGTTACTTCAGTGCGTCGGCGCGCAGATCGACGCCGGCGGATTCGAACACGAGCGTGCGGTCGTACCACTGCTCTTTTCTAATACTCCACGCGGCGCAGGCGGTGTCCTCGTCGAGCGCTTCAACGGGCACGTCGTAGGTGTACTTGCCTTCCGCGTTTTCCACATAGGGGATGAAGTCGGCCTCGCTCGCGGCGGCAGCCTCGTCGCCCGTGCCCATGAAGAGCTTGCCGTAGCCCGTGCCGGAAAGCGTCATCACGCAGTGCATGGAGCCGTTTTCCACGATGAGCTGGGCGTCCACAATCCTGAACATGTTCGAGCTGGAATCTACGGTGATCGGATAGGTGCCGTCGGCCACCTTGTCGGCGGTGATGGGGGCAGCGCTTGCGCCCTCGGGCGCATCGGCCGCCTGTTCGGTCTTTTCCTGGGAATCGGCATCGCTTGCCTTTGCGCTGTCGATTGAATTTCCGCCGCAGCCGGCGAGCGAGAACGCGAAAAGCGCCGCTGACAGGGCGAAGGCGAGGGTTTTCTTCAACATGAAGGGGTTCCTTTCCTGTCTCTTATACACATCTGACGCTGCCGACGAAGCTAGAAGTGTAG